>DAOWKX010000024.1 GCA_030639705.1 Candidatus Aminicenantota bacterium | reverse complement strand
TCTGGTCAGTTTCGGTAAAAGGCGGTAATGCCACCCGCCTAACATCCCATGAAGGTATGGAAATTTTTCCCAAAATATCTCCGGATGGCAAGTGGATCGCCTTTTCAGCTGAATACTCTGGCTCCCGCCAGGTATATATCATGCCTTCAGAAGGAGGCCCACCCAAACAATTAACCTATTACAATGATGTGGGCATCATGCCTCCACGGGGTGGATTCGATTATATTGTTATGGACTGGACCTTGGATTCTAAAAAAATTCTGGTAAGAGCCAACCGTACTCCCTTTCAGGAAAGAATGGGAAAATATTTCTTGGTGAGCCTGGAGGGTGGCCTGGAAACCCCGCTTCAAATTCCGGAGGCTGGTTTTGGCAGCTTTTCACCCTGCGGAAAAAAGATTGTCTACACACCTATCTCCCGGGAATTCAGAACCTGGAAGCGAATGAAAGGTGGCAGGGCCCAGGATGTATGGACCTATGATCTCGAAAAAGATATTTCCCAGAGAATTACCACCTTCCCCGGTACTGATCAACACCCCCTGTGGTATAAAAACAAGCTCTATTTTGTCTCCGACCGTGATCTGAAATTAAATTTCTGGTCCTATGATTTAAATAGTAAAAAAATCGAACAGGTAACCAGATATACCGAATACGATGTGCTGTGGCCCTCCGGCCATAATGGCCTGGTGGTTTATGAAAACGACGGCCAAATTCATAAACTGGACCTCAACGGCGGAAAAACCGAAAAAATAACCGTCAACATTCATTTTGACAATCCCAACCTGCTCCCCTATTTCAAAAATGTGTCCAAGTTCGTCTCCCGTTTTGGAGGGGTTCTGACTGCCAAAGCCAAACGGGCCGTTTTTGATGCCCGGGGTGATATTTTTACGGTTCCGGCCAAGAAAGGGGTTACGGTCAACTTAACCCGTACTCAGGGTATCCGGGAAATGTATCCGGTCTCCTCTCCTGACGGAAAATGGATTTATTACCTGTCTGATAAAACCGGAGATTATGAGATGTACCTGCTGGATCCCAAAACCAAAAAATCCATTCAGATCACCCATAACCATAAGGTATGGAAATACCCGCCGGTCTGGTCACCGGACAGCAAGAAACTGGTTTTTTCAGATATGAACCGGGAACTCCAGATCCTGGACATCGACACCAAAAAAATCACCCGGGTGGACAGGGGCCGTTTTTCTTCTATTCGTCATTATGATTGGTCTCCGGATTCCAGATGGATCACCTATACCAAGGAAATCGACAACAAACTCCAGGCCGTATGGGTCTACTCTCTGGAAAGGAACAAATCCTACACACTGGATGACGGCAAATACAATGACTACGGTGCCTGTTTTTCCAAATGTGGAAAATATATTTATTTTCTCTCGGACCGTGATTTCAATATGGATTTCAAGACCGGCTTTTCCAGCATGGATTTTGACTTTATCTATAACAAAACCATGCGCGTGTATGCCATGGCCCTGGTAAAAGATGCCCCCAATATCTTTAAGGAAGAAAATGACCTGGAAGAGGTTAAAAAACCGGCAGCCGCTTCGGCCAAGGACAAGAAATCAAAAAAGGGAAAGGAACAGAAAAAAGAGGCGGTTACGGTTAAAATCGATTTCGAAAATATTGCCAACCGGGTCAATGCATTTCCCATGAGTTCCGGCCAGTACAACATGATACAGGATATCGGTGAGGGAAAGATCGTATATTTAAAAGACCAGGAACTCCGGATGTATAATCTGAAAGATAAAAAGGATGAACTTATAATCAAGGACATTCAATACGGTTCACTTTCAGCCGACAATAAAAAATTGCTCTACCGGGCTAAGGACAAATGGGGAATCATCGACATCAAACCCAAGCAGAAAGTCGGTACCGGTGCCCTGAAACTGGATGGACTTACCATGAAAATCGATCCGGTTAAAGAATGGCAGCAGATATACAATGAAGGCTGGCGGATTTATAGAGACTGGTTTTATGTGAAAAACATGCATGGTGTGGACTGGCCCAAGATGAAGGAAAAATACCATAAATGGCTCCCCTTTGTCAGCCACCGGGCAGACCTGGACTATGTCTTCGGTGAACTGGTCGGGGAACTGAATGCCGGTCATTGTTACGTTAACTGGGGCGATTTCAAAAGGGTGAAACGCATCAACAACGGATTACTGGGTGCTGAACTCAAGGCCGATCCCGATTCCAACCGCTATATCATTTCTAAGATTTACCAGGGAGAAAACTGGAATAAGGGAACCCGCTCACCCCTCACCGAACAGGGTGTCGATATAAATACCGGTGATTACCTGATCGAATTGAATGGCTACAATGTAACCGCCAAGGACAATCCCTACCGGTTCCTGGAAAATACAGCCAACCAGAAGATCACCATAAAGGTCAATTCAAAACCCGATGCCAGCGGGGCCCGAACTTACTGGATCAAGCCCATATCCACTGAATTGAACCTGTTCTATATGGACTGGGTTGAAACCCGGAGAAAAATGGTGGACAAACTCTCCAAGGGAAGAATCGGCTACATTCATGTTCCCAATACCGCCATTGAAGGCAACCGGGAACTCTTCAAGGGTATTTACGCCCAGAGTCACAAGGAAGCCCTGATCATCGATGATCGCTATAACGGCGGCGGCTGGGATTCCATTAAAATGATCGAAAAATTGCTCCGTTCACCCATGAGCTACTGGCACGCCCGGGGATTGGAGTTAAATCTGGATCCTACTTTCGGGCATGATGGTCCCAAGGTCATGCTGATCAATCACTATTCCTCTTCAGGCGGAGACGAGTTTCCCTACAGTTTCCGCAAGAAAAAACTGGGAATCCTGATCGGAACCCGAACCTGGGGAGGCCTGGTCGGATACGGCTGGAGCCCGGGCCTGGTTGATGGGCCTTCCTTTGCAGTTCCAATGTTCGGAATTGTCAGTATAAATGGCGAATTCGTAGTCGAGGGTGTGGGTGTTTACCCGGATCCCGGATTTGAAGTATATGACCGGCCAGAAGAAGTGGCAAAAGGAAAAGATCCCAGTATTGAAGCTGCGGTCAAATGCCTGCTGGAACAGCTCAAGAAGAAACCGCCCAAGAAAATTACCAATCCTGAAGATCCGGACCGATCTAAATGGTTCGAGAAAGAGATAAAATAATTAGCCCGCATTTCTCACCGGAAATTGTTACGAAATGGCGAAGATGTCCATGGATACAAGGCATGCGATTGAGGCTTTTGAAGGCGTATTTGACAATACGTCGAGAAAGCCGATTGAGCATAACGCAGTAGACATGAGTATATTTGCCATTGCAGTAGATTGCTGGTGAGAAATGGGGGTTAGCGTTTAAAAACAATAACCCAATCGTACACCGAGTACATCCAGTCCCTGGTTGTACTCGGTGGTATATCCGTTGGATACATGAGAAAACATGAGGGATATCCGGAAACGGCTGGATATCCGGTATCCCAACTCAAAGGGTATCCGAAACAGCACCCGGCATCCTAATAATTTTCTGCCCGGAACCGGGGTATTTAATTCACCGTTATGGATGGCAACCCCCAGTCCCAGATCAAGGAAAATACCCCAGCGGGTAGTCCACTCCCAGAGGAAACCCGCATAACATTTACTGGTATTGCCACTATCATTGATGGTGATTCCCAGGTTTGGAAAGAGGATGCCGGATAATGCCCGAATACAGGGACGGGAAAATAAAATCTCGGCATTAAAATCGATTCCCTCTTCAAGGTGCATTTTGCTCCACAGATGATCCACATCATGGGCAAAAATTCCGATCCTGATCTCCCGAAGTAGACCACTTTCGGACGCCTCCCGGGAGGGGTAATCACAAGATAATTTATCTGCAGTTAACCGGACAGATGAAAAAAATAATCCCCAGAAGACTGCCACCAGAAGGATCATAACCCATGCTCTTGGCTGTTTTTTCATTCAGAACGCCTCCGACGGGATTGAATCCATACGAATAAAAGAGCCATGATCACCACAGCCACACAGAGCCAGGAGAATACATCTCCGATTCTGGAATACAGACTGGGTAGCCGGATCAGCTTAACCGTATATATAAGAACCCGGCGCTCAAAAAGGGGGCTGAGGGTGGACATGCGTCCCAGGGAATCAATGGTGGTTGATATTCCGGTCGTACCCAGCCGGATAAGGGGAATCCCATTTTCCGCACTCCGGGCCGATGCCAGAAGCAGGTGTTGGTAGGACGCGGAAGTATGGCCAAACCAGGCATCATAGGTAATATTCACCAGTAATTGAGCCCCTGCCCGGACCGACTCTCTGACCAGGGAAGGAAAAATAGCCTCATAACAGATCAAAAAGGCATAGGGTATATCCTGAAGGGTTTGAACCACCGGATCCTTTCCCGGATAAACAGTCGAACGATGACTGATGTGACGATATATGAATCCGAGCTGCTTTTCAAAAGGCATATATTCCCCAAAGGGAACCAGGAAACGCTTATCATAGCGTTTACCCATCCCCCCTACCGGATCCACATGAATGGCGCTATTGGAGGGAAACCGTTTACCATCCCGGTACCTAAAATAAAACCCTCCCAGAAGGATGGGGCGATTCAATAGCCTGCTATCCTGAATCAATATATTCTGTGCCACCGGAGAATTAAGCGGTGGTTTAAATTCTCCTTCAGACCAGATAATCCACTCTGCCCCCTCATTGACCGCTTGCTGGCTCATATCCAGGTAAAGCCTGTGGATTTCCCCAAATCCCATGCTTCTGTGCTCATGAGGGGCGATGTTGGACTGGATCAGACCGACTTTTAGCTCTCTGGCCTGATCACTTTTCTGTGAATACTGAACCTCGCGCCACATACCGTATCCCAGAACTATCAAGATAAACAACAGCAGTATGAGCACAGGCTTCCAGGAAAACGGTTTATGAGACCGATACCGGCACAGGGTATGGAAAATCACGCAATTAGAAAAAAGCAGCAGATAGGTAATACCATATACTCCGGTAGCCGAGGCCAATTGGAAAATAGGAACCACCCGGTACTGGGTCAGGCCCTGCATATAGGGGAATATCTGGGGCAGGAGAAACTCGGCTGCCACCACCAGAGCCGGAGCCACCCAGATCCAGGATTGGGGAAAGCGCTGGCGGAACCTGGGGATGAAAACCGCCATCAGAATCCAGTGTATACTCAAATAACTGCAGAGAACCAAAAGCAGCAAAACCGCCACCGGCTTGGGCACATTGCTGAAATTGGGAATAAAGCTGGAAATCCAGGAAAAAAGAAATAAATTGCCGATGGTTCCGCCCACATAGGAAAATAATATCTTTCCCCTGCCCTCCTGGGCATGAATGGCCCATAAAAAGGGGACCCAGGCCACCCAGTGCAAGGGCCACCAGTTCACAGGCATATCCAGCAGGGGATACTGGGCAACGGTCCAGGCAAAAGCAGCCAGCCGCAGCAGAAAAACCTTCCAGTCCCCGTACCCCTTCAACAACCCGGGGGGGTTGGACAGATCATTCTTTTTTTTCACCTGCTACCTCTTTTTCCCGAATAGACTCCATTTTAAAAAATCCAAAAAAAGATTGCAATAAGATTACAAAGTTAATTTCACGCCTAACTTTTTACTTTTTTTCCTCTTTATTTATACACCTAAATCTGTTATAATCAAATTCCTGGAGGACAGCAATGAAAATTTTTCTGGATACAGCCAATATCGAAGAAATCAAAAAAGGAGTTGATTACGGTGTGGTAAACGGAGTTACCACGAATCCGTCCTTGGTCTCTAAAGAAAATCGAGAATTTCTTCCATTGATAAAGGAAATTACCTCAATCCTTCCCGGCCCGATTTCAGTTGAGGTCACCGCAACCGATGCAGGGGGAATGGTAGAGGAAGCCAAAAAATACGCTGAGATTGCTGATAATGTTGTGATCAAGGTTCCCATTAACCTTCAGGGCCTCAAAGTCATTAAACAGCTGTATACTCTGGGGATCAAAACCAACTGTACTCTGATTTTTTCGTCTTCTCAGGCACTGCTGGCCGCCAAAGCCGGAGCCACCTATGTGTCCCCCTTTGTGGGGAGAATCGATGATATTTCCGGAAACGGAATGGATCTGGTAGGAGATATCATTCAAATTTTTGATAACTATGCCATTGAGACAGAAATCATCGTGGCCTCCATTCGCCATCCGCTTCATTTTGTAGAGGCTGCTCTGATGGGGGCTGACATCGCAACCATTCCTTTTTCTACCCTGGCTAAATTACTCAACCACCCGCTAACCGACATCGGGATGGAACGATTTCTAAAGGACTGGCAAAAAGTAAAAAAATAACCCGACCAATAAAGTGAAAAAAAAGTATAAACGATTAATCTGTTTTTTTTTATCCTTTTCCTGATCACCGGAATTTATTTTGGGATTAAGTTCTATGTGTACAGCCAAATCAACCGGCAACTTCCGGAAAAAATAAAATTCTCGAACCTGAGCCTATCGGTCTTCCCACTGGGAATAAATATCAAAAATATTAAAAATTTCCCTATAGTGGATAAAAATCTGGTTTCTTTTAAACACATCAGCATCGAAATTCCTTTCTGGTCATTGTTCTCCAGACTGAAAGAAGTGGATATGATCATTCATCAGCCCAAAATCGTTATCGATAAAACCCTGTTTAAAAAATCAACAAGACCCGGTAAAATCGGCTCCAATTTTTCAATCAGGGCTATCAAAATATCCAATGGTTCCCTTCGCTATACCTCAAAAAAATTAACCGTGATTCTGAAAAAATTCAACCTGGACTCTGTGGGCTTTACCAATTATACCGCTTACCAGCTGAACTCACCCCTTTTAAAATTACTGTTTCCCATGTCCGGAAAGAGAGTATCCGTAGAAGGAAACCTGACCACCAAATTTAAACAATATCAGGGTAGTATCAAAATCAATAAATTTTTCTGGAGTACCAGAAAATTCAGAATCCATGCCCACGGTAAGATTTTCAAAGACAGTTCCATGACCCTCAATACCTTTTTTCAGGGAAATCCGGAATCAATACTCTATCCTCTCCTGAAAGAACTGACCATTTCAGGATTTACCTATGGTAATGCCAGAATATCTGTAGACAAAAATCAGAAAATCTCTGTCTCCGGGAGATTTAAATCCAACACCTTTTCCTGTTCCGGACAGAATTTTTCTGACTTACAGGGCCGGGTAACCTGGGACAATATCAGTAACCATGTTCATATCAACACCTACTTCCTGGATGATCAGTATCGGGTAAACCTGAAAATTGATGCCAATGATGATGATGTTCACCTGATCGGAACCAACATGCAGGGAAACAGTATTGCCAAAGTCATAGATATATACCGGGATGTTCCGCTTGACGGAATCGTCGAAAAAGCAGATATATCGGTTAAGAATAAAATAATCAGCGGAACCGTCCACTTAAAGAACAAGACCGATTACACCCCCGACTTTAATATTAAAGGAAACTTCCGGTTTCGCTATGACAGTGGCAGAAAAATAATCAACTTCCACTCCGACCGGTTATTCAGCGAATTCGGAGAGCTTTCCCTAACCGGAGAAATCATCCTCCCGCTGAAAAAAACCGATCTATCCATTCATTCAAAAATCAATGAAGCCGGAAACATCAACAAGTATTCCCTCTATTTTATCAACCTTAATCTGGACCCCTGGAAATTAAAAGGAGGAAAAGGGACATTCCATCTCAATTACAAAAGGAGGCGAGGGAACTTCCGTTTTAATAGCACTTTCAGGCTTAATCATTTCTTTTCCCACCTGCAGCCGGTTGATTTTCTTGATAGTCAAATAAGCGGAGAAAATGACATTATAAAGGGTGATTTTAACATCAATGATCAGTTCCTGAAAGGAAGAGCGCGCCTTTCCATAAACAAAGAAAATGTGAGAATCGACTTCGTAGACGTGGCCGGAGAATCTCAAAAAATACTCCGCCTTCTGGGCCTGGATATCGACCTCAAGGGGCCCATGAAGGGAGAGTTTTGCTATATCCACCCGAAACAGGAGTCCCTGCCCCAGATTCAGGGACATTTCAGTTCAAAAAATCTGATTGGCTACAATATTCATTTTGACAATATCAAAGGAAATCTCAACTCCAATCTGGAATATATTCATCTGAAAAATCTCAAATACCGCTGTTACCGAGGAGATGGAACTGCTGATATTTTAATTGATTATGTGAAAAAAAACTTTAATTTAAATGGAGAGGTTTCCCGGATCAAGGTTAACCAGATTCACCCCGGGTTTAATGGGATTGCTGAACTCCGGTTTTCCGGACAAGGACAATTCAACCTGGACCTCATAAGGCTCAATTACCATATCAAAGACTTTTCTTACTATAACGACCGCCAGTGCAATGTGTCGGGTCAGGCTCATATTCTAACCGATTTTTCAGATTATGATTTTAAAACCATCGGTTTTATTCACCATCAGGGACAGAAATCACCCTTTAATATTCAACTGAATCAGAAAAACCAGCAATATTCAGGCATTTTTAAACTTCACCTCAAGGATATCAATCACATTATTCCCTGGAAAAACAACCAGGGACGAATGGTACTGAATGGCCAGATCAAAACCAACAAATCCGGAAAAATCACCATCCAGGGAATTGTAGCAGGTGATGGGGACACCCTAAGTTTTCCCAATTTTCCCCATACCCTGAGGGATTTTAAAGGGATGATCACCTTTAATAATTTGGAGTTTACCCTCTCCTCACTTCAGGGAAAAATGGCCAACGGTGAGGTCCAGGGAAATGGCTTCTTACACCTGGAAGGTAATCAGGTCAAAAATCTATTAATCAACTTTTCCGGAAAACAATTGAATCTATATTTGATTGACAAAACCAGCGGCACTGTCAACGCCGATCTCAGCCTCAAGAAAATAGATCAGAAATTATTACTACAGGGAAACCTGTATTTTTCTTCCGTGCTCTGGGAAAGAGAAGTGGATGAAGACATCAAATTTTACAGCCAGCCGGGTCCCAGCAAATCCAGAAGCTCGTGGCTGGATCAACTGGAGTTTGACATCAACCTGGTGGCCCGGGATAATTGCCGGATGAAGAACTCATTCGGGAATATTAATTGGCGGGCGGATCTAAAACTCACCGGAGACATCAATTTCCCCATTTTATCCGGGAAAATGGACAGCAAGAACGGTGAGATCTTTTTTTCTGATCGAACCTTCAACCTGATAAAGGCCAAGGTATTATTCAACAATAAATTTCATATCGATCCATATATTGATCTTCAATCCGAAGCATTTATAAAAAATTACCGAATTCAATTCAACATCAGGGGACCGGCATCCAGGATCAAGCCGGAATTTCGAAGTTCTCCGCCCCTGCCTCCACAGGATGTTCTGGCCCTGATCTCACTCGGAGAACTGTTTAAGAGACCCGCTTCAACCGAACTCAGCTCTAAAATGAGTACCACCAGTATGATCAGCACAGAGCTAACTGAAAATCTGGAAAAAAGGGTGAAGGAAATATTCGGTATTGACCTGTTAAAATTTGATCCCATGATCAACGGGACATCAGTAGAAGGAGAATCAAGATTGAGTGTGGGGAAATCAGTAGCTAAAAATTTCATCATCGTTTACTCCACCAATATATCCACCTCGAGACAGGAGATACTTTATCTTCTGTACCAGATTTCTCCATCAATATCCTTGATAGGAATGAGAAATGAAGACGGACGTTACAGCATTGACATTCGATTCAGGAAAAGGCGTTAAACTTTTATTATTGGTTTGTCTGCTCTTTTCCTTACTGCCAGGCCAGGCATTCCAGGTCAACAAGATTATTTTTAAGTTCAACAATTCTTTTGAAATAAAAAATATTCCTCACTATAAATCCCTTATCAATATCAAGGAAGGACAGCAATTCAACCGAAAAAGATTACGAGAAAGCCTGCAGAACCTATATGAAACCGGATCCTTTTCCACCATCGAAGCCCGGATAGAACCCCTTGAAAATCAAAAATTAAATCTTTATTTCATCACCCGAAATAAATACACCATTAAATCAATCTCTATTGTTCAGCCTCTCACTGATAAAAAGAAGGGGATCAAAAAAGCCATTTACTCCCTGAGTGAAAATTCTTACCTGGAAGAATCCAAAATCGCCAATGTTATTCAGGAACTGAAAGATTTTTTAAAATCCAGGGGATATAACTCCCCTGATATTCAATACCGAATCAAAAAAAACAAAAAAAAGCTAACCGCCCAGCTGAAATTCATCATCAATAACAATGAGTTAACCCGTATTAACAAATTGAACCTTACCATTAACCATCCGACCATGCGCAAAAACATGTACAAACAGTTCATGGCTAAACATTACATACCTTATAAATTTCAAAAACGTCTGGAAAAGATACGCAAAAACTTGAAAAAACAGCGATATTATTTTCCGGAAATAAAGCTTAGGGAACAATACCTGGACAAGAAGCGATCCATAGTGGATCTGCTTATTGATGTCGATCTCGGATATAAATATATCTTTATATTCAAAGGAATTAAGAAACGAATGGATATAATCTCTTCCATCTGGGAAGAAAAGTTGTTTGAAAAATGGGCAGAGAAAGAGAGTAAAATTCGGATTTTAAACGACCTTAAAAACAGAGGATACCTCAATGCCCGGGTGAGTTCCAGTATACGGGTTAAAAATTCAAATAAGTACATCACCTTCACAGTCGAAAAAAACCGGAAATACACCCTGGGAAAAGTGGATTTTAAAGGGAATACGGTTTTTTCAGACAAAAAACTGAAAGAAGTCGTGAAAACCGATGATCTGATCTATGACCGGATATTTAAGCTTCGGTGGAATTTCCTCACTGTGGACCTGGAGATTCTAAAACTACTCTATTATTTTCAGGGATTTCCCCTGGCTCAGATTATGATGAAACCTGAGTTTAACCGGAAGACAGTCGATATCCATTTTCACATTCAGGAAGGTGAAAAATATATGGTGGATTCCATCCTGTTTAAAGGCAAGAACAGCTTTACTTCTGAAAAATTACTGGGTCTTTTTGTAACCCGGGAAAACAGTGCCTTTGTCCAACGAAACCTGAACCGTGATATCGAAAGGCTGAGGAACTTTTACCTTAAAAACGGATTCGATGATGTCTCTATTGACCTGGAAATATCTTCGGGTACCCGAAAATCTATCTTGATCGAAATCAATGAAGGTCAATCTTTCCGGATGTGGAATATGATTGTGATGGGAGCATCTAAAACTCAGACCAGACTGATCCGGAAACTCTTCCCCCTGAAAAAAAACGATTTTTTCAATCAGAATAAAATCAATCAATTCAAAACTGAAATAGAAAACACCTCCATCTTCAGTGAAGTCAAAATCATCAAATTGAAAAAACAACCGGATATCATCGACGTGATTGTTAAGGTTGTACCGGACAATAGTAAATATTACGGATTCGGTATTGGCTGGGAAGACAGGAAAAAATTCAGGGGTTCACTTGAATACCAGGAACGTAACATTTTTAAGTCCTACTCCACACTTTCAGCCATCCTTCAGATCGGATTCAGCGAAAAGAGGGGCGTTCTCTCCATTGATACTCCCTATGTTTTTCAAAGTAACCTGAACTCTTCATTTAAAATCTGGGACGAAGATGAAATTTACCCGAGTTATAAATTCAATCGATATGGAATCGGAGAATCCATCATAAAAAAGTTGACTCTCAATACCTACCTGATGGGTTCACTGAACTGGTACCGTACCCGGTTGACGGAACTCCAGATCACGGAAGAGGGAATCGATATACTGGACAAACCCTTTGACACCACCTCCATATCTCTCTCATATGTGATGGAAAAAAGAGATGATCCTTTTAATCCACTCCGGGGAGATTTTTTCTCTTCAAACCTGAAAATCGGATTACCCATTTTTGAAAAGGATTATAGTTTCTTTAAATTTTTCTGGAGCTACCAGAAAAATATCAAACTCTTCAAACGTTCCAGTATCTCCCTGTCGATACGCAATGGCTTCTCTGTGGGAGAAATGTCCATTACCGAGAGATTTTTTGCCGGTGGGATTCACTCTTTCAGGGGAACCAAAAACGATCGGCTCGGTCCGCTGGATTCAGAAACCAATGAGCCCCGAGGTGGGAATGCCCTTATCCTTTTTAACCTGGAAGCCACATTCCCCATTATTGCTATTCCCATTGAAGATCTCTATTATTCAATTTTTGCCGATATCGGTAATGTGTTTGAAACAACCAAAAGCATGAGCTTTAAAGACCTGGGAAAAGCCCTTGGCTTCGGGATTAAATATAAAACCCCCTTCGGCCCGCTCAGAATCGATCTGGCCTGGAACCTGAACAGCCAGGCAGAGGATAACTTTCTGGTCCAAATAGGAATAGGCAATGTTTTTTAAAATCTGCATTTCTCTGGTGTTTTATTTGTATTCATCTATGACCGCAGAATCTGTGCTCATGGATAAAATCGTTGCTGTTGTTAACGATGAAATCATCACCCTGAGCGATTTACACAAAGCCATCCTCTCATATCCGGTGTTTAGAGACAAGGATGAATCCGAACATTCCTTCCACCAACGAATACTGCAAAATTTAATCAATTACAAGGTGATCTATCAGGAATATCAAAAGGAATTTCAACTGAGTGAAGAAGATTATGAGGATATTCAGATTCCGGTAATAAAAAAAGTAGGGTCTCTGGAGAAATTAATGGATACCCTCAGGAAATTCGATATGGACTGGCAGGATTTCAAGCAATTCATCAAAGAAAAGGTGGTATATGAAAAAGTCCTGAAAGTTCAATATCAGTCTAAAATCACCATTCCCTACAATGAAATCGAACAATTTTACAACCAGGAATACCTTCCGGTCCAGAAAAGGCTGGGATTACAGGCCAAATCCCTGATAGAAATGACTCCGCTGATTGAGAAATACCTCCGGAAGAAAAGGACCGATCTCAAATTAAAAGATTGGTTGCAGGGGATCAAAACCTTCTATCGCATTACAAACCTTCTGGAAAAAGAAGATTCCCTTTCTGGCAGTACTGAACATTTTCAGGAGAACCAATGATGAACCTTTTCGATCAATATCAACAAAAACAGGTGAAAGATATGACCGTGGGAGACCGAGTCAGAAATGCATTTAAAATCCTTTCCCTCAACAAACGAACCAAAAAAAACGGGGATTCCTTCCTGGCCCTGGAATTAATGGATAAAACCGGAAATATTCAGGGAAAAATCTGGGAAAAAGTCGAGACCTATGCCCCGATGATCCAGGCCGGTGAGATTTATCGGATCAATGGCTCCATTACTGAATTCATGAACAAAATCGAGATCAAGGTTGAATCAGTGGAACCGGTATCAGAGGACGACCGGGAAATAAACAGAGCGGATTTTGAAGAAACGCCGCCCTTTGATGTTGAGAAGACATTTCAGGAGATGATGGAAACCCTGAATTCCTCAATAACCAATCCCTTCCTGGTCCAGTTAATCCATCATTTTTCAGATAGATACGGTGACCCCTTCAAAGGCCATTACGGTGCCCTGAAAATACACCACGCTTATGCGGGTGGTCTTCTGGAACACACCCTTTCAGTGATCAAACTGGCTATCAGTGTATCTGATTTTTATGGCCTGGATAAGGAAATCATGGTTATAGGCGCCCTGTTTCATGATATGGGAAAATTACTGGAGTACACCCGGACCCCCACAGTGGAGATCACCGGAGAAGGGGGTTTGATCGGACACATTGTCCTGAGCAATCAGATATTTTTAGAGATAAAAAAACAAATCAAAGACTTCCCTTCTGACCTGAGCCTGAAAATTCAGCATTTGATTGTGTCTCATCACGGGGAACGGGAATTCGGCTCCCCCGAAGTTCCCAAAACACCGGAAGCCTTTGCCCTGCACATCATTGATCTGCTGGATTCCAAGCTCAAGATATTTCAGGACACCATCCAGCAGACAGACGTAGAGAGGCTGTTTTCAGAATACAACCGCGTACTGGGCAGGAGAATATATAATCCCAAAAAGGAAGATGAATAATCAAAAGATCTCCTGTCCCTATTGCCGATCCATTAACATACTGCCGTTTGAAGAGGAAGACGAATCACCAAGAGATTACACATTCATAATAATATTTACAGCTGCCTTTTTACTTATAAGTTTTTACTTTTTGTTCGTTATCCTTTCCTATATGTCATACCCGATTATGGTGATTATCCTGATCACCCTTTCTTCCTTATACCAGAACCGTAAGGAAAGGAGAAAAAACAAACCCGGAAAAATATTGGAAAAAGATTTTTTATGCCTCGATTGCGGACAAAGTTTTAAACAGCAGGTAGAAGAGAAGTAAGTTCTCTATGTATAAGCTATCTTCCCTATCCCTGTTTATGGTCAATTTCATACCCGTACTGGGAGTGCTGTTCCTGGACTGGAATATCGCAGCCATAATGATTCTCTACTGGTCCGAAAACCTGGTGATCGGTTTTTTTAATATCATCAAAATGGCCAGAGCCAGGGGCAGGGAAAAACCCTTATCGCTCATCAATGTGCACAACCCCCAGCGAGGCCGGAGTTACACCATTGTCTTTTTTATTTTTCATTATGGATTCTTTACCCTGGGACACGGAGTTTTTGTATTCTCCATGTTCGGAAAACCGGATACCAACCCTTTTATCCTGATATTTACCCTGCTGTTTCTGTTTACCAGCCACTATATTTCCTATCAGAAAAATTTTATCAACAATGGTGAATATCTGAAGGTATCCTTTAACCAGCTTTTTTTACAGCCCTATAAACGGGTGGTGGTAATGCACATCACCATAATTGCTGCAGGTTTTTTCATCCAGTCCCAGGGAAATTCCCGGCCCGCCATATTAATACTGGTGGGATTAAAGACCATCATCGATCTCATCTCCCACCAAATCGAACACCGGAAGTTCCAGAGAGTTTGAACTTGCCTTTTCACCTGAACTTCACTACAATTCTCTATAATGAAACCGAAACGGATTGTGGCTCTGGTCTTTTTATTGCTCTCACTTCCCCTGATATCCCAGCAAAAAACCAAAACCATCAAGCCGCTTAACATAGAAAATAAAATCATCACCATTGATGGAAAACTGGATGAGGAGGAATGGCAGCAGGCCCCGGTGGCGGGGCAGTTCATCCAGTTTGAGCCCCGGCTGGGGGAGCCCGCTTCCTTTGAAACCAAGGCCCGGGTCCTGTATGATGACCATTTCCTGTATGTTGGTATTTCTTGTTACGATCCGGAGCCGGATAAAATTGTCTCCCGGGTGACCAAACGGGAGGGAGCCCTGGAAACTGACGATACCATTGCCATCGGTCTGGACACCTTTGCTGACCAACGCACGGCCTACGGCTTTTTCACCAATATTCTGGGCACCCAGCTGGATGGCCGTTTGAGTGATAACGGCCGCACCTGGGATCCCACCTGGGACGGGGAGTGGAAGTCTGCCGGCAACCGAACCGATTTTGGCTGGACCGTTGAAGTTGCCATTCCCTTTACCAGCCTGAAATTCAATCCCGGGACTGACAAAACCTGGGGCTTTGGCCTGGTCCGTTTTATTCCCCGCCAGCTGGAGATCGACACCTGGACCGGCCCGGTTGAAAATTACAGACGGGTTTCCCAGTTTGGAATCCTGACCGGTCTCAACCTGAAAAAATCCAAAAAAAAATACCGGATTATTCCCCACCTGATTAGCAAATTCGAGGAGGGCAAAAATACCGAAATCGACGTCGGGCTGGATGCCCGCTATGCTTTTTCTCAGACCGTATCGGCCAACCTGACCGTGAACCCGGATTTTGCCATTATCGAAGCCGATGAAGAGGTCATCAACCTCACCCGCTTTGAGGCCTATTTACCGGAGAAACGCAACTTTTTTCTGGAAGGTTCTGAAATATACAAGCAGCGGATCCAGCTCTTCTATTCACGCCGCATCGAGGACATCTACGGAGGACTGAAAGTCTATGGAAAACTGGGTAAATATGAATTCTCTTCCCTGATCGCCCAGAGCAAACCCGGCAATGATCCCGATGATCTTTCGGCCAGCTTCACAGTATTCCGCCTGCGCCGGGACATCTTCAAATCCTCCAATATCGGATTCCTGGTGGCCAACAAGCATATCGGGGGTCTGAGCCAGGGCAGCCTTGGATTGGATGTGGTGCATTTCTTCTCGGA
>DAOWKX010000112.1 GCA_030639705.1 Candidatus Aminicenantota bacterium | reverse complement strand
TCCACTTAAGTCTTACTGCTTTTTTTAATTTTTCATGATAACCGATGAAACCAAAACCCACGGTTCCAGGTCCGGTATGAACGCCCAGAACCGGAGCAGCTTCAACAATTTCAATGGGTTCTTTGATTTGAAACAAGCGATATAATTGGGATGCGACCCATTTTGCTTTTTGAGGGGCATCGGCGTGAGCCACCATGAATGTGATTTTCTTATACTGTTTGCTTTCATCAGCTATCATGCTTAATGCTTTTTGTAGCGTATTTCGATTGCCAATGGCTTTGGACAAAAGATGGATGCGACCCTCTTTATTGAAAGTAACAATCGGATTCAATCGCAACAGTCGGCCAATCAAGCCTTTTGGTTTACTGAGCCTTCCCCCCTTTACCAGATATTTTACAGTGGGCAGAACAATAAAAAGTTTAATATTTTCAATGGAGTTATGGATGTGTTTAATAATCATGTCCAGAGAACACCCCAGCTTGATTGTTTTTACCGCCTCCATGACCACCAGCCCCAATGCCGCTGATATATTACGACCATCTATACAGGTAATCTTGCTCTGGTATTTCCGGGCTGCTTTTTCCACTACCTGAATGGTACCGCTCAACACTCTGGGAAGATGAATGCACAGGATATGATCATATATTGGTACCACCTCATTGAATAACTGGTCGACATCCGCCAGTGCAGGTTGTGAGGTTTTGGGATGATGCGATGACCGGACCAGTTTTTGGTAAAATTCCGAGGGGGTTATCTGGATTTTGTCAAGATAGGTTTTGTTTCCAAAGGAAATTTTTAAAGGAATGACATGGATTTGATTATCTTTCATAAAATGGTCCGGAAGATCACATGAAGAATCTGTTACGATTCCGATTCTTTTTTTTGGAGTCGGCGATTGAATATTTTGAATATCCATATCAACTTGTCTGGTTTTGAGACCTTTCTTTAATGTCCTGGTAATATGAATTTCTTTTGAATTTCTTCTTTTAATCGAATTCAGGATTCCCTCCAGTAGGTAAACAAATCCCTGAGCCCCGGCATCAACCACACCTGCATTTTGCAAAACCGGTAATATGTTTCGGGTATCTGCCAGAGATTTTTTTGCTTCACTCAGACTTTGGCTGAAAAGATCAATGAAATCTTCAGTTATCTCAGCTTTTTCAGAAATGATTGCTGACCAATCTCTTAGCACACTCAGGAGGGTTCCTTCCTGAGGATCCGAAATGGCGTCACGGGCAGACTGGCATGCCAGCCGGGAAGCAGTGGCAAAGTCTGTTGTTGAAAGGCACACTTTATTTTCTGCACCCCGGGAGAATCCATGAAAAAAATGGGCCAGAATGGTTCCGGAGTATCCCTGAGCTCCTGATAGGGCTGTTCGGGCGATAAGGGCTGAGGTGAGTGAGATTGATGGTTCATTATGAAGGACCATTTCCTTGCAAACCGCCTTCAGGGTATGGAATAAATTGGTGCCGGTATCTTTGTCCGGGATGGGAAACAAATTTATTTTGTTCAGATAATTTTTCTTTTTTTCAATCCGTTTTAAACTGGTAAGAATGGCAAACCGCAGGTGAATACCGTCCAGGTTAACAATTTTTTTTAAATTAGAACCATTGATTTTTTTCATGATAAAGATGGTTCAAATAGTATTTCATTCTAAAATAAATACTTTATTATTGCATTAAATTAATAGGTATTCAATTTTTTAAAATAAGTTGCCAGCAGTTCATGTATCGTTCACCCGTACCATTTTATATGGAGGAATTTATTTTCTCGCGTCGCCCGTCGTATTGTCCAACGGACCAGTAAATTATCGATTCAATTTTTGAACTCACCCGTTTAATAAAAAAAATAATAAGATATTAAACAGGTTCAGACAGAAAAAAATTGCCCCAAAAAAAAGGGACATCGATAATTTACTTCAATACTCCTGAGGCTTCCATCGAAGAAAAATTTCTCCATTTAATCTAATATAATCGGGGCGCAACAGGCATCCCCGGAACGGCTTGCGTAGCTAATTTTTCGAATATCGAAAAATAGCGGAGACGCTCCCAAAAGCGAGAGCGCTTTTGGGTAAAGTGAAGGGGACTCCTGTGAAAGCCCCGATATTCAAAATCAAAATAATAATCTCTCCCTGAATAACGCTTCTACAATCAATCTAACAGGGCGCAACAGGCATCCCCGGAACGGCTTGCCCTGTTGAGTTATTCAACAGGGCTTGCGAATCCCATTTCTCGCCAATATCGAAAATGGGCAATATAGGGAAGATGCAG
>DAOWKX010000163.1 GCA_030639705.1 Candidatus Aminicenantota bacterium | reverse complement strand
GATGGTAGGCCTTCCACGATCAGCCCCAGGATATTTTCGACAGCATTGTCAGATATATTCATAAAATCAGGAAAAAACCAGGTAAAAGGTAAATCAGATGAAGACATACTGAATACAATATACCGCGGTATGAAAAGTTTTAGAATCAGAGAGACCCAGGATCAACAGGAAGGACTCGGTGTTTTTAAAATAATTGTTGATACGGTTAGGGATGAAACCACTGAAGTTAAAAATCGAATCATTAGAGTTAAGCAGAATATTGAAACCTGGTTTGACATATCCATGGAACAGATGTCCAAATGGTATAAGCAAAAAACCCGGATCAGTATATTCTGGATTGCCCTGTTTTTATGCGGGATTTTTAATGTGGATACCATCATGATTGCCAAGCACCTGTATTATGAAGATGCAACCCGGGAAAAGGTTGTAGAGGCTTCAATTAATTATGTTGAAAAAGTAATCGCCAAAGAAAAGGAAAAAAAAATACAAAAACAACAGAGTAGTAATAAAGAAAACATTGATTCACAGAGTATAAAATTACCGGGACAGAAACTTAAACAATTAGAAGCTGATATGAAAAAAATTGAGCAAAATACAGAAGCTTTCAGAACCAAAGTCATTGATATGGGAATTCCATTGGGTTGGAAAGGAGAAGAGAATATCTGGGGTAAAATAATATCAATTGGATATTTGCAACTAATTGGTTGGATTATCACTGCTCTTGCTGTTTCCCTGGGATCACCTTTCTGGTTTGATTTACTCAGGAAAATAATTGGAATCAGAAGAGAATCAAATAAGAATGAAATCAGTAATTAGTTCAAGGAGAGAGATCGGATGAGTGAGGAAGAGAAAATTATCGGTATTCTGAAAAAATATACTGAAGCTTTCTCTGAAGAAATTCCTGAAAAGATCATGGGTTTATGGACCGATGATGGTGTCCTGATGCCACCCTGCTGTAAATCCTTTGTGGGCCGGGAGGCCATCAAAAAGAATTATCATTTTCAATTTGGATATTTGAAGGATATCTGTCACTGTATCCTTCATTTTAATCCTGAAAAAATTAGAATAAATGAAAACAGTTCATATGTTGTGGGAACCTTGAAGGATATTTTACACCCGGTCAATGGCAGTCAAGTTAAGGAAAAAATTGTTCACCAGGGTAAATTTGTCATGCTCTTAACCAGAAATAATAAAGCGGGCTGGCGAATAAAATATTTCATCTGGAATCTGGATGAAATCGAATCCTATTTTAAAAAATTTGAACTGTTATCAGATTCTGTGAATTAAAAGCAATAAAAAAACAAGGAGAATACAATGGATCATCATTTGATTGAACGGGCAAAAACGTTTGATTTCATATCATACTGGTTTCAGTGGTCAGAATCCTATAAAGCAGAACTTTCAAACCGGAATAACCGGGGATATGGATACCAGGAAGGTGCTTTTTTCCCGGATGGAGCCGGCAATGGCAAACACCACCTGAACTGGCAGGAGTTTTATCAATCCCTGGCATCGAACGGGATTCCCTATACCAGCATTCATGCTCTGTTCGGTTATGATCATTATAATTCCTGCAGACTTTACATTGACAGCCAGGGCCGCAACTTCACCTTCCCCTGATCATTCCTTAAAAGAAAATGAATATAATAATATTGGAGAGGTAATCAATGGGATTGTTAATTAAAATTCAAAAAAAATTGAGCATAATTTTTGGTGGGAAAGTGATGTTTCTCAGCAGGATGAGAGAGGACACAAAAAAAGCGCTAACTGTTACCTCAGATGATCTTTTAAAAGAGAAGATCGTTATATTCAGTGATATTCATAGAGGTGATGGTGGAAAAAAAGACCATTTTAAGGATAATGAAGATATTTATATTAATGCTCTGGATTATTATTTGAAAAAAAATTTTAACCTGGTTTTAGCAGGAGATATTGAGGAAGGATGGGGCTATGGTCATCGGATGGAGGCTGTGATTCAATGCTATCGGAATACTGCTTTGAAGAAGGAGAGTGAATTTCATAAAAAAAACCAGTATTATCGTTTATATGGAAACCATGATGATTATTGGCTGAAGCAGGAAAATGTTGACAATTTCCTTAGACCTGCATTGGGTAACAAAGGCATAAAAGTATATCCTGCAATTTTTTTTAAGGATAACCAAAATACATTGCTGGTGATACATGGGTGTCAGGGGCATCCTCTCCATGATGTGGGGGATGTCCTGGCAAAGGAAGTTGTTAAAACAAATTATGGGACTCACTATGAAGATCCTCCCAAGCCTTATGAGGGTAAAAGGATTGATTATCAGACACGCTTACGCAGACAGGAAATTTATCTTCTTGAGTGGGCGATGAAGCGCGGTGTGGTAATGGTTGGTGCACATTCTCATATGCCCTATTTTAGATCCAGTCCGGTTTTTAATTTTATTGATAAAGAAATAAAGAAAATCAAAGCATCAAAAACACTGACTCCTCTGGAGAAAGAGACCAACAATGATTATTTTAAAAAAGTGAAGGAGGATGCCAGGATTCCATTTCGGAAAAGATATCAAAAACTTATCAATAATCCACCTCCGGTTTATTTTAATTCAGGATGTTGTACTGGTGCCGATATGATGACTGTTATAGAAATTGATAAAGGGATCATACGATTGGTTGAATGGAATCCAAAGGGCAGAACCACAAAAAATTTGGACAAATTGGAGTCCATATTCAATGTTGCACAAAAAATAAAAACAAAGCGTATTTAATAAATCATCATAAATATCATTTTTTTATCACTTAATAATGAAGATGATTTAGAGTATTTTTTAAAGGGAGGAAACAATGGAATATTATATTGCATTCTGGAATTTAGAAAACTTGTTTGATATCGAAAATTCCCCGCGTCGTTCCGAAAAACTTCAGCGAATAATATCTAAAGAACTTGAAGGTTGGAATGTCACAATACTTAATCGCAAAATCAGCCAGTTGTCTTCAATAATTTCCAAAATGAATCAAGGCAATGGACCTGATATTATTGGTGTTTGTGAAGTAGAAAATGATTATGTTTTAAACAAATTGATTTCAGCTTTAGGCACACTCAACAGAAACTATATGATTGCACATCATGATATGTCAGATAAAAGGGGAATTGATGTTGCTTTCATATATGATTCAAATCTATTTAGTGCTGAAGAACAATTCTCTCACTTCATTATAAAACGAAATGCTACCAGAGATTTATTTCAAGTTAATTTTAGAACTTCCAGTAATAAACGACTCATTCTTATTGGCAACCATTGGCCGTCAAGAAGTGGAGGACAATATGAATCTGAACCCTATCGGATCATTGCCGGAGAAACCCTGGCATATTTTCACCAGAGGATTAGAGAGATTTATGGAGATGATGTTGCTATTATTGCCATGGGAGATTTTAATGATG
>DAOWKX010000062.1 GCA_030639705.1 Candidatus Aminicenantota bacterium | reverse complement strand
TTTTAAAGGAAAAACAGTATGAAATTTTGAATATCGATTGCGTGGTCATTGCCGAGAGGCCTAAAATAGCTCCTTTTAGAGAAACCATAAGAAAAAAAGTGACTGAAATTCTTGACATTCCGGAAGAGGATTTTAATATCAAGGCCAAGACCAAAGAGAAACTTGATTCGGTGGGTAGGGGAGAGGCCATTGAATGTTTTTGTATCTCAATGGTCCGGAAGTTAGTTTAAAATCATGATTCTCAAGATTTCATGAATAAGAAGAGCCCTATTATTACGATCATTGGTGTGCCCAATACCGGAAAGTCAACCCTTTTCAACCGTTTAATCGGAAAGCGAAAAGCCCTGATTCATTCTCAACCCGGCATGACCCGGGATATTTACCAGTTTCCGGTCGAAATCATGGGGAGACAGTGTCTGTTGCAGGATTCAGGGGGATTTTTCCTAGGCAATGAAACCATTACCCGGGCCATCAATACCAAAATATTGAATGAAGCCAAACGGTCAGACCTGCTCATTTTTTTGTTTGATGGCAAGAGAGAATTATTAGGCTATGAAAAAGATTTGTTTCTGGAATTAAAAAAAAATGAAAAACCGATCATTCCGGTGGTAAACAAGGTAGATAATCCGGAAAAATTCATTTTACCACCGGATTATTATTCACTTAAGCTGGATTATGTTCTGATATCTGCGGAACATAATATAGGGATTGAGGATCTTTTAACCGGAATTGCCTCCAAACTGGATCTCAAGGGAAATGAACCAGAATCCTTTAATAACCTGAATGGTGCTCAAACCAGGATCAGTGTTGTTGGTAAACCCAATGTGGGAAAATCTTCAATCATCAATAAAATATTAAAAAATGACCGGGTGATCGTGAGCCCGATCCCGGGAACCACCCGTGACTCGGTTGATTTGAACATTAAGATAAATAAAAAAGATCTTGTTCTGGTGGATAATGCCGGAATCCGGAAAATGCAAAAAATCAAGGAAGACACGGAAAGTGCAGCCGTTATGAGAGCCGGAAGAGATATAAAGAGGGCTGATATTATTGTTTTTGTTATTGACCTGTCCCAGAAAATCGACCGAAATGATCTCTATATTGCCCGTAAAATTGTCGATTCGGCAAAACCGGTTATTGTGGCCTGCAATAAGTGGGATTTGATCCAGGATAAAAATAAACCTGTTTCAATCATGAAACAAATAAAAATGAGGTTCAATTTTTTATACTTTGCACCCATGTTTTTTACCTCGGCAGAAACAGGAAAAAACATCGGGCTCATCATCAACAAGGTTGAAAATATTCATGAAAAGTTGAATCATCCCATTAAAACCGCATATCTCAATCAGGTTATCAAAAATCTCATTGAAGAAAAAAAATTACGAACCGAAAACAATAAGCCCTTCAATCCCAAATATGTTGTGGTTGAATCCTATCGTCCATTTTTTATTCGGTTTCAAACCAAATCAAAGTCCCGGTTAAAAACTGCCAGCGAGATGTATCTCAAAAAGAGGGTTTCTCATGAATTGGGACTGGAGGGAATTCCTGTTTTTTTTAAAGTTGCATTTTAAAGAACAAATAAATAATAATAAGAACCATGGCCCTAGGTATAAAATGCTTCAGAAAGCTCATAAAAGCCCTGCAGAGGACCGATCTCCGAATAACCATACATTTATGCTTATTATGGACTGGTGATGATTAAACTGGCAATTTTTGATATGGACGGAACAGTATTTGAGAATTATTTAGACTGGAAGAACATAAAAAAAAATCTGGGGCTGGATAATAAAAATATTCTGAAAGAAATTTATCACAACAACCGGATTGATTACCAGCGGCTTCATATCCTTGAACAATATGAAAAGGAAAACACCCTTAAAACAAAACCCATTGCCGGAATCAAATCCTTTCTTGATTTTTTAAGATCCATCAGTGTTACCCTGGCCCTTACCACCAACAATAACCGGGAAAACACCCGGTATTTATTATACAAATTTCAACTGGATTTTGATACGGTCATCACCCGGGAAATGAAGTTATGGAAACCGGATCCGGATGCCTTTCTTTATCTGATGGATACCCATAATTGTCAGGCACATGAAACCATTTCAATAGGGGACAGTCATTATGATATCGAGGCATCAAAAAATGCCGAAATAGCTAATATATTTATCAAAAACAGCAATTCTTTGAAAATAGATGATCAGAACAATGTTGTTTATTTTAACGATTATTTCGAATTAAAACGAATCATACAATCCAAAATCTTTCAATGATTAGGTTGAATGTCGACGTGTCGACATTTTATTTTTTAAATTTCTTGACAATCTTTAAAAAAAATACTATTAAATAAAACAGCAACGGAACATACGAAATTCACACAGGAGAAAAACATGATCATATCCATTGCCAATCAAAAAGGCGGGGTGGGGAAAACCACAACCTCGATTAACCTTGCAGCTGCATTTTCCTTTTTAGGGTATAAGACACTGCTGGTGGACATGGATCCTCAGGCCAATTCCACGGTATCATTCATTGATAATCATAACCTAAAATATTCCGTATTTGATCTGATGGAAGCATCAGATGTCCCTCTTGAAGAAATCGTACTGAACACCAATATCATTAACCTGTCTATTCTTCCGGCTTCAATTGCTCTAGCCAAGCTGGAATCCAAATTAATAGGGGAGATCGACAGCCATTTCAGGTTAAAGGATAAAATTGATACCATAAAATATAAATATGATTTCATTATTATAGACACCCCTCCAACTCTCGGCCTCATTACCATCAATTCATTGGTTGCCGCCACCCATCTCATCATTCCGATACAGCCCTCTTATTACGCACTGGAAGGTACGGATGACTTACTGGAAACATATGAAAAAGTAAAACATCTATTGGGCGATACCCTACGACAAGATACAAGC
>DAOWKX010000014.1 GCA_030639705.1 Candidatus Aminicenantota bacterium | reverse complement strand
GATTGAATCAATTAATCAAACTCTATTTTTCGATTAATACCAAAAGGATACCACACTCTCTCCTCAACTCATCCTACTTAAACCGATCGGGCCAGGGTGATGGCCACCACCTCGGCTCCTGCCCTTTTCAATTGGCGGGTACACTTCTTAATGGTGGTGCCGGTGGTATAGACATCATCCACCAATAAAACTTTTTTTTTCCTTACCTTTGAAGCATCTCTTATTTTGAAGGCACCATCCAGGTTCCTCAACCGCCGGGCCTGGCTCAACTTGACCTGAGGAGCTGTTTTTTTTACTTTGATTAGATTGTGTCTCATCAGGGGAATATTTATCTTCCGGGATAACAGTATACCGATTTCAAAAACAGGTTTGGTCTCCCGTTTTCTCCCCCGGTCTTCCGGTACCGGCACAATCCAGTCAAAGTTCTCACCAATCCTTGACCGGACCAGTTCAACCAGGCAATTGGCCAGGTCTTTTTTCAAGCGCTCGGCCCCCTTGAACTTGTACGATAAAATCAATTCCTTCAACACCCCCTCATACCGGGCATAGGAAACATGTTTTCGAAAGGGCGGCGGATCAGCCAGACAGTCTCCGCACAAATCACCATTCTCCCGGATTGCTTTCCCGCATTTACTGCAAACCGGTTGGTTATAAGGCTTGATCTGTTTTCTGCATTCATGACAGATCAGTCTTTCTTCCTGATAAATCAGCAGATTCTGACAGCATAAACATCCGGGCTGAAACAGGGAAATTCTTACTAAATTACTCAGCTCTGCAAAAAATTTTAAAGCCGATTTCTGAGGAGATTGCTGCCAGAGTCCATCAACTTTTTTCTTGAAGGCAGTCATTCCACATCCATATAATTATTAATAATTATATAAAACTATAATATAAAAAGAAAATTACCACAGAACAGTCTTTTTGATGTAAATTAGAGTATTATAGAATAAGAACCGTTAAAATGAAAAAAAATGTGCTGCTTTTCAGTGTAATATTTATCACACTTATTTCTTTTTTCTGTACCGGGTTCAGAATCGGAAAAAGGAATCGGATTAACAAAACAAAAACACCCTCGCTCCGGGTAAGCCCATCACCCCAAAATCCAGATGCTCATCCGCAGAGATTATATTCCCCCGGAAGATTGAGAAATTAAGTTAAATATCTTTCTTTGAACCAGCAGATAAAAAATGGGTTCGAATATGGCAGCGTTCAGAAAATATACAAAACAAAATCCCAATAAAACAAAAATAAATTTCAATTCAATCTGGAGCCCGATGGTGAATAAAACGGAAATCATGACAAAGGGGATCAATAACATAAGAAAAATCAATACTTTGATAAAGAAATATTTCATGGTGATCTGTTGCATCTTTTTTCCCGTCTCTTTATCCAGAATGAAATCATAACAAACGGTTCGTTTCAAAGTTGATACCGACCATAATAATTTTTTTGAAAATACCCTGACTCCCTTCTCCACAAAATCATCATGTGTACTTTTCAACCAGGATCTTATTTGACCGGAAGACAACCGGTTAATGGAATCATTCTCCTGGCCTGTGGGCTGAGGAAGCATTCCCTGATATTTAAGAAAAAAAGCAAAACCAGTATTGAGAATCCATTGTTGCTTGATTAAAAAACTACTTTTTAATACATGATGAAGAATGAGAATGAAGAAAAATAATAAAAATATAACAGCTGTCCGGGTAAGAAGTTTATAGTAAAAGAGAAAAATAGAAAATATCAGAACAACGACCAGAAACAGACTCAAAAAATGAAAAAACAACTGGGTCAGGAAACTCTTGAATGATAATCCCAGATAGGCTAATATATCTTTTATATCCTTCATTATCTTAACTTCAGGCTTATGAGGCTGATCAGAGTAAAAATTCCGGCGATGATCCAGAAACGAACGACAATCTTGGGCTCGGCTATCCCCATAAATTGAAAGGTATGGTGAATGGGTGCCCGATAAAAGATTCTTCTTTTTAAAATCTTTATGCCTATATAGTCCTGGATAAAAACCGATAAAAATTCAATCACAAAAAGTCCGCCAGCGATTAAAAACAGAATTTCTTTTTTCAATAAAACAGCAGTTGTTCCGATGATCCCGCCCATGAACATGGAACCGGTATCACCCATAAATATTTCTGCCGGATAGGTGTTAAACCATAAAAAGGCAATCAGGGCCCCCACCATGGCAGCCAGCGTAATCACCAGTTCTTCTGCCCCCTTAAAATAGGGAAATATTAAATAATCTGCCAGTTTTAAATTTCCTATAATATAGGCAAACACCGCATAAACAAAGGCCACCAAGGATACCGGAACGGTTGCCAGACCATCCAGACCATCGGCAAAATTAATTGAGTTGGAGATACCAATGATCACCAGGATAATAAATATATAATAAAAAAAGGATAGATCCAGCACAGGATTCTTTATAAAAGGAACAAATAACTTGGTTGCGATGTCCGGACTGATAGGTGATGATGGAGAGAGTATAAGGAGGCCTAAAATAAGTCCGAACAATGCCTGAAAAAAAAGTTTCATGCCCCGGCTCAATCCCCCTTCACTGGACCCTTTCACACTCTTTAAATAGTCATCAAAAAAACCCAGAGTGGTAAACCAGAATCCCGCCAGCAGAATAATCCCGATGAAAAAATTATCCAGTTTGGCCCAGAGCAGCATCGATATCAAGAAAGATAAAAATATGATCACCCCACCCATGGTGGGAGTTCCTGATTTATTTTTTGAAGAAATATCTCCATAATCCCTGGTCATATCACGAAAATTAAATTGATAAATAATATTGATTAATTTTTTTCCCATGAAAACACCAAATAAAAACGCGGTTAACATGGCCATTAATGATCTAAAACTGACATATGAAAATAACCGTTGAACCGGGTCCGGCAGGTTCTCAAATATATTTATGAGCCATAAAATCATTTTAATTCGAACTCCTCATAGACTTTTTTTATCAAATTTTTAAGCTTAAATTCCGGACTCAGGTTATTGGAGGTCTTCAGGATCCTGTCCAGGTTGTGTTTTAGCTGATTTTTGGTGATAAGGTTTCTCTTGTAGAAGTTGATCATCAATTGCAGTAACTCCTCTCTTAAAATTGAATTACTGGATAAATAAAATTGATTTAAAACCGTTAGATCACTCGTTGATCCGATTTTTGCTATCAGCTTAATACAGTTTATTTTTTCTTCCAATGAAGACCTTTTTAACTTTTTATGAATCATTTCCCTGAAAACTTCATAATTTTCACTCGTCAAATGGGTTCCCAAATAGTCAATCGCCGCAGTTCTTACCTCATAATAGGGGTCATTCAATAATTCTTTTATCAAATCCGTAAGTTTCATATCCCAGAAATTTATTTGTTTCAGGGAAACAAGAGCATTTCGTTTTAAAAAACCATTTGCATTTTTTGATTTTAGCAAATTGATCAGAAAATCAATCTTTGTCCTGTCCTGAAACAAACCGATTAATTTAATCCCCACATTTCTTATTTCCCATTGCCTGCTGGAAATATATATGTTTATTTTATAAAAATAATCCTCCCGAAAGGATTGCGGAGATTTTGAAACCATATTTAAGAATTGAAAAGGAGAAAGCATGGATATGGGGATATCTCTATCCATTTTTGAAATTGACTTCCTGAAAATCAGGATCTCTGTATTTCTCAACATCAAAGAGATTAGGAGATACACAGCAATACCAATAAACAACAATGAGATGAGTAAAATGATATTCTCAATGGTCTTCGAACCAAAGGGAATTCTTCTAAAAATTAATTTTGCTTCAATCAATACCACCACCACAAACAATGAAGCCAAAAGGGTTTTAAAAAAAGAGATTAAAATGTCTTTATAGTCAATCTGAATATTTTCTCTTTCCAGTTTGAATTTCAGTATTCCAACCCGAATAACAGAAAATAAAAGATAAGAAATCGAAGTTGCCAGGGCCAGTCCACCATAGGTAAGTTTGGTTCTGACCAACAACAGACAAAATACTATGTTAACAGCCAGCATAAAAAAATTAAGCACCATGGAGGTCTTTATATCCATTCTGGCTGAAAAAATTCTGACTGTAAATGAATGTATTCCCCAGCCAATCAGGCCAATGGAATAAAATTTAAGTGCAAAAGATGTACTCATTACATTCGCTTGAGTAAATTCTCCTCTGCCATAAATCAGTGAAACAATCGGATCTGCCATAACAATCATAAAAATCGAGATAGGAGTCAATAAAAACAAATTGGTCTTTATACCGTCGATGAACAATTTTTTAGCCTTTTCTTTATGAAAAAGGGTAATTTTGTCCGAAAATTCCTTTAAAATAACACTATTAATGGCCTGTGAAACAATAGCAAAGGGTAGCCTGAATATTGCCTTGGCGTAATATAAAAAAGCAATGGCACCGATTTTCAGGCCGGAGGCCAGTATCTGGGCGATAATTTCTGAAGTATTGGAAAGGATCACATCAATGGATATCGGCCCTACCTGAGAATAATATTTTTTGTTGGAAGGGCTGTTGAATTGGATAGCAGGCGTATAAAAGAATTGTAGCGACTTGGTTTTAAACAGCTTAATAATAAAGGGCAATAAAAATAAAATTTGCAGGGCTCCGCCTAATAAAACACCATAAGCCAGTGAATATATTCCTGCGAAAGTGTGCAGACCAATAACACCAATTATGGTTCCAATGGAGAAAAATATGGCTGAAGATTCTGCGAGTCCGAACCGGTTAAAGGCTTTCAGATAGGTTGCCAATATGGCAGCGACAGTAACCAGAATCAGGTAGGGGAACATGATTCGGGTCATGTTAATCGTCTGTCCCGTCATTCCTTTTTCTGCAAAAAGCGGGAATAAAAATTTTATCAACCAGGGTGTCACTAAAATACCCAGTATGGTGATGGAAATGGCCAGCAAAAGGGAAAAATTAATTATTGATGAAGCTGATTTCCAGGTTTTTTTCCGGGAACTTCGATGAAATATTCTTGAAAAAATCGGAAGAAATGCATTTTCCAGTGCATTTTCAGCCACTACTCTTCTCATGAAATTGGAAATGGTCAAACCCACGGCAAAAATACTCATGGCCTTCCCGGCACCGAACATTGCAGCAAAAACAATTTCCCTGAAAAATCCACCGAGCCTTGATATGAGAATCCCAAAAGAAGATCCCCAAATTTTTGATGATGTGGATTTCTCAAAATTAACCTGCTCTATCTTTTCAAGATAACTTTTCAGGATATATACATTATCATTGATTTTCAGTTGGTCATTCTCCTTGATTTCACTCCAGTTTTTTATTTCATCTCCATTCAGATGGATTTGGCCTCGAATCTTTTTTAAGATTAATTTTTCATCATTATTTATGTTTTTAATTTTAAAAACAACATTGGATTTTATCCCTTCAAGAAAAATATCGCATAAAATTGAATTCCCGAGAGTTGTGGAATCAAAAATGAGTTCATGGCTTTTTTCACTGTTCTCAGCCTGCAAATAAAATACTTTAACCTGCCTTTCCTCAACTGCATCTTTTGCCTTAACAATCTGTTCAATCTCCTGTAATATGAGATGTGCGCTATCTCCTCTATTAATCCCTTTTAAATTCCGCTTCATACGGGCCAGCTCACGCGGTTCCGACAATAACTTCTTTATGGTTTGAAAAAGAGCCATTTCAGGGACGGTGATCTTTCTCTGATCATCTTTCAGTTGAACTTCCTCATAGACTATTTCGGCTCCACCTATCTTTTGAATCTCATTGGCATTCAATATCTGATGATCCCCGGGAAGATCAATTTTTGGGATTAATATCGAGGGAATTCCCAGGGTGGTAATTTCCTTGATGGTCCCTGCCCCGGCTCTGGTTACAATTAAGTTCGAGATGGAATAAATTTCATCGATATTATCAAAATATTCACGAATTATCAATCTTCCCTCAATTTCAGTAGGAGTCCCATTATTCTGAAGTATACCCATTGTATCATCAAAGGCCCGGTATTCCCTGGAATAGCCACGACCCGTTGAGATGATGATGGTTAAATTGTCAAGTTCCAACAAACGGGGAATAATCTCAACAAGAGCATTATTAATGGTGCGCGCCCCACTACTGCCTCCACAGACAAACAGGACCTGATTTTGTTGCGGTATATTATATTTTTCTTTTACATTCAGTTCCTTTTTCTTGGTAATTGATTTTCGCAATGGATATCCGGTCACCACCACTTTTTTTTCAGGAAAAAACTTACTGGTGGAAGAAAAACTAACCCCTATTTTGGTAGCAAACCTGGCAATATAACGATTCAATCGTCCGGGGACAGCATTTTGTTCATGAATAAACACCTTTAATTTTAATAATGCAGAGGCAATAAGAACCGGCGCAGTCACATACCCTCCACTTCCGATAACAATATCGGGCTTAAACCGCATTAATATAAAAAAACTTTTAATAAAACCAATAAAAATATAAACCAGTGCAACCATTGTTTTCAGACTCTTTATTTTCTGGGGAATTCCCCTGGATTGGATAGAAACAAACTCTATGGGCTGGGAAATATGTGAAACGATTCTCTCCTCCGCACCATTTTTTGTGCCGATATATAAAAACGATGATTCCGGGTATTTTTCCCTGAAGGCTTCATAAATGGCAATGTTGGGGTAAACATGACCGCCTGTACCGCCTCCGGTAAAAACCACTCTGCTATTTTTCATATTATCTAGTGCTTTATCATAACACAATTAATTTCAGAGAAAAACCAACATCCTGTTCACTGAAAGGTAAAATTCTCAAATTCTCCTTGCTGTACATTTCCAAACAAAAGAATGGATCCCTGGTTAAGAATCAGATATTGATTCAGTAAGGTCATAATATCATGGGTGGATGTTTCATTAATAGTCTCGAATATTTCATTGATGGTCAATTCTTTCTTCAGGTATAACTCCTGATTCAGATTAAATCTCATTTTTGACAGATTATTTTCCAAAGCCAGTATAATCGATGATTTCAGATGATCTTTGGCTCTATTTAATTCATCATCCCGGATACCCTTCTCCCTTAAAAGAAATATTTCTTCTCTCACCGCCTGAAAATACTCTTTTATATTTCCCGGTTCAACCACCGCATATATAACCATAATTCCGCAATCCCAGTAAGAATCGAGAAAGGAAAAAATGGTATAAGCCAATCCCCTGTCCTCTCTAATTTTTTGAAACAATCGGGAACTCATTCCAGCGCCCAGGATCTCATTCATTAGTAAAAATTTATAACGCACAGGGGAAACAGAAGCGATCCCCTTAAATCCGATAAACACATAGGTTTGATTAAGGGCTTTTTTTGGTTTTACCTGGACCCGGAAACTCATTACCGGCTTTTTAAAAGAAAATTCAGAGGGAATTTTTTTTCTATAGCCGGAAAAGTAGTCTTCTGAGATTTCGACCAGACTGAAATGATTGATGTTTCCGGCAGCGGATAATATCAAATTCTCCGGGGAATATTTTTTTTTATAATACCGGTATATCATATCCCGGGATAAATACATCACCTGATCTTCTCTGCCGGAGATGGGATATCCCAGTGGATTGTCTTCAAAAATCTGTTCATAAAAGATTTCAAAAGATCGGGTATCCGGATTATCTTCAGACTCCTTTATTTCCTGCAAAATCACTTTAGTTTCCTTTATAAATTCATCCTCGGGAAATGTCGCTTTCAGAACAATATCTGTCAAAAGATTAAATGATAGTTCAAATTTTTCGTCAATTGCCTTCAAATAAAACTGAGTTAATTCCTTGCTGGTAAAGGCGTTCAAGGTACCACCCAGTTGATCGGAAATTTTAGCGATTTGCTTGAGATCATATGATTCGCTTCCTTTGAACAACATATGTTCCATAAAATGATGGATCCCATTGTCCAAGCTGGTTTCAGCCCTGGAACCGCTTTTCAGGGTATAACTAAGAGCGAATGAGGGTAATTCCGGTTTATATTCACTTATTATGGTTAAACCGGAATCCAAAATTGTTTTTTCGACCATTCTTTTCTCTCGAAATTAATTTAATAATTATCCGGCATAAAATCCTCAGCTGCTGTTTATCAGAAGTCCAGCAATTGCAGCCGTCATTGAAGTGGCTAAGAAACCGGCAATCAATGCTTTTATTGCCAGTCTTGATACAACCGGTTTTTGAATTGGGACCAGAGTGCCTATTCCCCCAATGAGAATGGCAACACTCCCGAAATGGGTAAAACCACATAAAGCATAGGTGGTAATGGCGATGGTCCTCCCCGACAAGGTCTGATTGATGATGTGGGTTTTCAACTGTAAATAAGAAATAAATTCAGTGAAAAGGGTCTTGATTCCCAGAAGCTTTCCCACTTCTACTGATTCACCAGGAGGAATCCCCAGCAGAAAGGCAACCGGAGAAAGCAAATAACCCAGGAAGCTTTCCAGGGTTATTCCGGTTATTTTTCCAAACACTCCGTTTAGAAAATAAACGATGGCCATAAAGGCGATTAACATGGCAGCAATCTGCAGGACAAGATTCAATCCATCTGAGGTTCCATTGGCAATGGCTTCTATTGGACTGCCGCTTCTTTTTTCTATCTTTATTGTATTCAACGGATCTGTTTCCGCACTATCCACATCAGGGATCATTATCTTTGAAATAACGATTGCCGCCGGTGCACTCATCAATGAAGCAGTCAGCAGGTGACCTGCTTTTGCTCCAAAACTCATGTAGGCGGCCATGACACTTCCGGCAATAGTTGCCATGAAGGTCACCATAATAGTGAAAATTCTTGATTGATTCATGTTTTTAATATATTCTTTCACGCCGGTGATGGATTCAATTCCCATAAAAATAAGCAGTGAGACGATAAATGCCTCTACCCCGGTTATCTTAAGGGTTTTGTAAAACACCCGAGCCAGAAGTTTGATGATGAACTGTATAATCCCGAAGTATACCAGAATGCCCATTACAGCGGAAACAAAAATGATGACCGGGAGGGCTTGAAATGCCAGGGTGGCACCAATATCATTTGAATGTACAAGTTTTCCGAACAATAATTCTGATCCCTTGTCACTATAACCCAGAAGCTTGACAAAAACCTTATTTACCCACTTAAATATGATTATTCCAACCGGGGTCTTCAACATAAAAACAGCAATGATTAACTGGCAAATCAAGCCGTAAACAACGGTTTTAATGGGGATTTTTTTTCGATTATTCGATAATAAATATGCAATCATTAAAAAGACAATAATACCGATTATTCCTGAATATTTCATCTTTTGAAAAATCCTATTTTAAGAAACCATTGGTTGTTGCTTGCTGAACCCTCGTTTTTCAACATTTGATTTTATCACCTGAATAAAACAAAGTCAACATAGGGTCAGGTCTTGCATTGCAACATTTAATATTGAGATAATAGGCCATTTTTTATTTTTACAATTCATTTCACCCCCATCAAATAAATAAAACATCCCAATTGAACTGGATCCTTAAAATGCTGGAAACAATTGATTTCTTTATTCTTTACAGGCTGTTGCCTAAACCATAATATTAAACACCCCATTTTAAATTTTAATATACTTTTAAGTTTAAAATCCTGAGATTGAGATTATTTTTACTAAAAACGCCACATAAAAAATTTTTTATGCCAAATTTTTGTAAAAAATTAAGAAAAATTGCCATATTATGCCTATGATCCCCTCCATAAATAAGAATCTTTCGGAAGTTCTGGACAGTTGCTATCAAATACTGCTGAATCGATACTCGCCACAGATTCCTCCACCTGGCTCTTTTATAGCCATAACGGATACCGGTTGCAAAGCTCCTTTCCATTAAGTGTTGCCT
>DAOWKX010000218.1 GCA_030639705.1 Candidatus Aminicenantota bacterium | reverse complement strand
CACAAGGTATCATTTTTTTGAATCGGAGGGACAGGGATTCGAACCCTGGGATCCTGTGAAGGATCAACGGTTTTCGAAACCGCCCCGTTCAACCGCTCCGGCATCCCTCCGTTCCTGAAAAAAAATCTTAAGTATTTCAGACGCTTGCTGTTTTAAAACACCTGATTCTACTGCAATGGTATGATTGTAAACCGATTTTACCAGATCATAACTTCCGGTGGTAAAAATTCCGCTCTTGGGATCATCGGCTGCATAAACCAGTGTGCTGATCCGGGCGTGAACCAGGGCAGAAAAACACATCAGACAGGGTTCCAGGGTCACATACAGGTCGCAATCCAGCAGGCGGTAATTTTTTAAATTTTCCCCGGCTCTCCTCAGCGCAATCATTTCGGCATGAGCACCGGGGTCGGAATTTTGTATCATTGAATTATGGCCTCTGCCAATGATTTTTCCGTCCCGGACAACCACGGCTCCCACCGGAACCTCTCCTTTTTTATTGGCAGTTTTGGCTTGCTGAAAGGCCTGCTTCATAAAAAATAGTTTTCGTTCCGCCATGGTTCCTTTTCAATCCGCAATTCGATTACTTATTGAATGAGTTGAATTTTCATTCAGATTTTAATGCATATCTCCCCTGTTTTCAAGAGCCGGGAATAAAAACTATTTTCTTTTTGTTTTGATTCATCTATAATATCAAATCCCGAGCTAATAAGGTGAATTTAATGATGGTGGAGATTCAAAAAATCGACGGTTACAACCTGGATGAAAAACTGATTATTCACGCCGTAAAGATTCTGAAAAAGGGGGGAGTGATTGTCTACCCCACCGATACCATATACGGACTGGCAGCGGACATTCTCAATAAAGAGGCGGTGTCTAAAATTTTTAAAATCAAAAAAGTATCCAAGCAAAAATTATTAAGTTTTATATTTGCTGATTTCAATGATATTGCCAACTGGGTCCATATTCCTAACAAAGCTTACCGGATCATGCGGCGGGTCCTTCCGGGCAAATACACCTTTATCCTCCCGGCATCCAGAGAGGTTCCCCGATCGATAATTCATCTTCAAAAGCGACGAACCGTGGGCATCAGGATTCCCGATTCCAATGTGGCTCAAAGCCTGGTCACCCACCTGAAAAGACCCATGCTGAGTACCAGTGTTCCCAAGGGAATCGATGATTTTTTTACCAATCCCCAGGAAATTGCCGATCAGTATAAATATGAAGTGGATCTCATTCTGGACCGGGGAGTCACTCCCAACATCCCCTCAACGGTAGTTGATTTCACAGTGAATCCGCCTGAAATCCTGCGTGAGGGAGCCGGGGATACCCAGGCTTTATTTTAAGGACAGATAAAATGAATAAAAAAATTTCAATCATACTGATTTTATTTATTGTTTCCATAAACTCATTTTCACATGAAAAGGCCATAGATCACAACCTGAAGGTTACCATTAAACCCGATACACATCTAATAAAGGTCAGGGATTTTATCCATTTACAAAAAGGTATCAAGAACCAGAAAGTCTGTTTTCTGCTCCATAAAAATTTGACTATTACAGCTTTTTCAAAAAATATCAAAATCAAAAAAAAAGGTAAGCCCGATCCGAAAATTTTCAGGAAGAATCCCCATTATGCGGAAAACAAAAAAGAAATGATATTCAACCAGTATGCCTTCAAGGTCTCCAGAAGCGGAGATTTCTCCTTTTTTATTGAATATGAAGGTAAGATCAATCATCCATTAAAACAGATTGGAGAGGAGTATGCAAGAGGGTTTTCCGAAACCCCTGGAATTATTTGTAAAAAAGGGATTTACCTGTCAGGTTCATCTTACTGGATTCCCTGGTTTAATCAGGGCCTGATCACCTTTAAGATTGAAACCGTTCTCCCCGCAGGCTGGGTTTCAGTTTCTCAGGGTAGGAGAACCAAATCAGAAAGCAATAAAAAAGAATCGGTTTCTGTCTGGGAATCCCCGGAACCCATGGATGAAGCCTATCTGATCGCCGGTGAATTCAAAGAATTCAGTTCCAGGCAGGGGGATATTGATATTTTCGCTTTCCTGCGGAGCAGGGATATTGCCATGGCCAATCAATACTTAAAAACAACCGGACAATACCTCAAGCTATATGAAGAGTTGATTGGTCCCTTTCCCTATTCAAAATTTGCTTTGATTGAAAATTTCTGGGAAACCGGCTATGGTATGCCTTCCTTTACCTTACTGGGGCCCAAAGTCATCCGGTTCCCTTTTATATTGCATTCATCCTATCCCCACGAACTCCTTCACAATTACTGGGGAAACAGCGTTTTTGTAAACCATGAAAGCGGAAACTGGTGTGAAGGCATAACCGTATATATGGCAGACCATCTTATTAAAGAACAGAGAGAACAGGGTACTCATTACCGGAGGACAACCCTTCAAGGTTATACAGATTATGTGAACAAAGACAATGACTTCCCGCTGACAGCCTTTCGCTCACGGTTTGACTCGGCATCATCATCGATCGGATATGGAAAATCAATGATGCTGTTTCATATGCTAAGGCTTAAATTTGGGGATAAACTCTTTTTGAAATCGATCCAGGATTTTTACCGAGCAAATAAATTCAGCAGAGCCACCTTCGGAGATATCAAGAAATCCTTTGAAAGAATCACCCGAACAGATCTGTCCGGATATTTTAAACAGTGGGTCACCAGAAAAGGGGCTCCAACATTGAAACTTTCTGATGTTTTTTTAAAAAAACTGGAAAAAGGTTATTCCCTCAATTTTGTTTTACATCAGGTTCAAGCTGAGGATGATGTGTATGCCCTTGATATTCCCGTTTACCTTTATATAAGAGGAGAAAAGCAGGTCGTAACGAAAACAGTTCAGATGAAAGCAAAAAAACAACAATTCACCATAATTTGTAAAAAGGAGCCTGTTAAAATTGACATTGACTCCGGATTTGATGTTTTCAGAAGGCTTTCTGAAGGAGAGATCCCTCCCGTACTGTCCAAAGCGTTTGGATCTTCAAAAGTAGTGATCGTTCTCCCCACCGATGAAAAAACCGGGATGATTAACGGATATAAAGGCTTTGCCCTGAACTGGAGCCGAAGTAATAAAGAAAAATTTGATATACTGATGGACAATGAGATAGCCGGATTACCACCTGATCGGGCTGTCTGGCTTTTAGGCTCAAAAAATCGATTCAAGGGTGTCATCGACAACTCAATTAAAAAATATAACAGCAATTTTTCCAAAGATCTGTTCACTGTAGAAAACAAAAAGGCTTCCATTCATAAAAACAGTATTATCATCGCAGTCAAGAACCCCATGAATGCCTCACAGGTTGTTGTCTATCTCTCAACAGATAATACGAAAGCACTGCCGGGCCTGGGCAGGAAACTACCGCATTATGGTAAATACAGCTATCTCGGATTTGAAGGGGAGGAACCGACCAATGTTTTAAAAGGTCAGTGGACCATTTTAAAATCTCCGTTGACCTCTATTCTTGACCAGGGATTTGAGCCCTCATTCTATGAATTTCCCAAAAGGATTCCCCTGGGAAAAATAGCAAATGAATTTTCCCGGGAGGCGTTATTGAAACATATTCATTTTCTGGCAGATAAAAAACTGATGGGCCGGGGGATCGGTACAGAAGAGATAGATATTGCAGCCGATTATATTGCCGGAAAGTTCCTGGAATACGGGCTCCAACCCGGAGCTAAAAACAATTCATTTTTTATGGACTGGGATCAGACAATCAAGAGTAAAACATACAGGCTAAGAAATGTTATCGGGATAATCAGGGGAAATAGCTCAAAAATAAAAAACAACCCGGTTATTGTATGTGCCCATTATGATCACCTCGGAAAGGGGGACGGCCGTTTTAAACCGGAATATGAAGGCAAGATTTTTCCCGGAGCTGATGATAATGCCAGCGGCGTCTCCGTACTGTTGGAACTAGCATCCTATATTTCAAAGAACCATAAACCAAAGCGACCAGTGATATTTATTGCCTTTTCAGGAGAGGAATCAGGCCTTTTAGGGTCAAGGTACTATGTCAAAAACTATCAAAAATTCCCGGCAGAAAATACCCATACTGTTATTAATCTTGATACGGTAGGAAGACTTCATGAAAATCAACCAATGGTTATCGGTGGAAGTTCAGCCAGAGAATGGAAATTCATTTTCTTGGGAATTGAATATACCACAGGCATAAAAATAATCCTGGTAAAAGAAGACCTGGACTCCAGCGACCAGAAGAGCTTTATAAAATCAGGAGTGCCCGGTATTCAACTTTTCTCAGGTCCAAATACTGATTATCACAAACCAAGCGATACCATAGACAAAATTGACCCGGCAGGAATGGTTAAGATGATCACTGTAGCCAAAGAAGTGCTCGTTTATCTAATGGATAGAGAGGAATCCTTGACCTTTACCGGATCAACGGAAAAAAATCCAGTTCAAACCAGTGGTAAAGAGAGAAAGGTAAAAATCGGGATAATGCCTGATTTCTCTTATTCGGGAAAAGGGGTTAAGGTCGGGCTGGTCATGGACCAAACTCCTGCACAGCGAGCCGGCTTAAAAAAAGGCGATATCATCATAAAAGTAGGAGATAAAGCGGTCAATTCCCTGAGAGAATATTCAGAATTTCTGAAGGCCTACAAGCCTGGAGACACTGTTGTCATTGGATATATCAGGTCCCTGAAAAGACGAGAGGTGGTTATCCAATTCAGCGAGAAGTAATCATATCGGGAATATGCAGGCCTTATTCTGATAACCAGACTCCAGAGCCTCTGGAGTTAAAACCATTTTAATACACTGAGGATATTGGAAAAATCATCGGTCCAGGGCTCTGGATCCTCCCCGGGTGATAAAATTCGCCACCGGTTATTTCTTAACAAAGGACCCAGATCTGCCGGATTCCGGACCATGACCGCCCATAATGAACGGAATTTACCTCTGGTTTCAGGCTCATCCGAATCCATTGCCGAATCGTATCGAAAAATACAGAAAAGATTCAATTTGGCGGCCACATCATTGATAACCCTTGTCAGGTCAAGGTTTTTATTGGTAATGTTGATGGCCAGGATCCCTCTTTCCGCCAGTTTTGAAAGGTAAAGTTCAAAGGCCTCACTGGTTATCAAATGAACCGGAATGGCATCCGAATTAAAGGCATCGATGACAATCAATCCGTAAGAACGGGCAAGGGATTTTT
>DAOWKX010000187.1 GCA_030639705.1 Candidatus Aminicenantota bacterium | reverse complement strand
CAGAACTGGGACTGGTTGCCCATCCCATTGCCGGATTTGATGAAAATGAGGTAAAAAGAATCCTTCAGATTCCTGAACATATGATAGTGATCACACTGATCATTGTTGGGGTCAAATCAGGGATAGCAAGTCCATTATTGAATGAAAAAATGGCTGAAGTGGAAACCAAAAGGCCTTCTCGATTGAAATTTGAGGAAATTGCCTTTATTAATCGCTATAAAAATAGTTGATTGTTTAAATATGAAGTGTATTTAAGAATCACTTTTTTTGTCAACTTCATGTCTGTCATCATCATCATGAGGTTTTTTTAATAATTACATAAGTGATATCATCCTGGGGTTCCTTTACAAAATCAAGGATATCAGCTCTGATGGTAAAACATATCTCTTCAGCTGACAGCTTTTTTTTCTTTTTTAATATTGTTTCAATAATTGATGGGAAAAATGATTCCCCTTTTTCGTTTTCCAGTTCAGCAAGGCCGTCAGTGTAGAGTAACATGATATCTCCTTCTTCCATCAAATTGAGTTCACTGATTTTGTATTCCTGTTTGTATCCCAGAGCATTCTGGTTTAAACTGGAATCAATGTCTTTTTTTGAGGGCATGACTCCAATAGGAGGATAATTAACGATCAGTTCAGGTGGAATATCTATGAATTTATTTTTCTGAGCTGAAAATATCAGAGGCGCTGGATGTCCGGCTGATACAAATTTGAATTTCCCTTCCTCTGATATTTCACCATAAATCATGGTAAAAAAATCATCCACACTTGAAGAGTTATAAAACCGGGTATTCAGTTTCTCAAATAGATTGGTGGTGATATTACCGTATATTTTCATTTCATAAAGAGCACCGGTTAAAAAAGACTGATGAAGCATTCCCACCAGAAATGATCCGCTCTCATCATGTCCCCTGACGTCTGCAACCAAAACTCCTGCCTTGTGTCTGTTCTTTTTCAGCTCCCTGTTTATTTCATTCTTTTTTCCCATTTTCTTCTGGATATACGGATTTTTAGCAATTTCTTCCCGGGTAAATTCTTTAATATCTTCCTCGCAATTCTCTTCTATTTTGTCTATCCTGGCATCAAGGTTATAGCGTTTGTTAAAATCAATATAAATGATGTGATCGCCTCCAAGGACACCCTCTTTGGGTAAGGTTTCTCCATAGATATCAATTCCCATAATCTTAGGAATATCTCCGGGTGAGGGTTTTATGAATTTTACCCGCTGGTCCAACTGGTCAAGTGTGTGTTTTATTCGATTATAGAACTGGCATTTTTTACATTCCTGATGGATCATTTTCCTCCTAAACTTTCGGTTTTTTTTATAATGGAAATAATTTCATTCAGTATAGCATGCTTTTTCCAAATCATCAATATTTCTCAAACTTGACAAATTTTTTTTGTTATTCTTTAACTACTTTTGCAATAATGATGGTTGAATCGTCATGAGTAGGTGTTCCTTCTGAAAATTCCTCAACTTTTCGAAAAAGGTTATCTGTTATTTTTTCAGGATCAAGATGTTTATCTCTGACCAAAATCTGAGTGATTCGTTCAACCCCGAACTCCTCTTGCTGAGGATTAAAGGTTTCTTCAATCCCATCTGTATAAATAGCCAGAACATCACCTGGAAATAATTTAACCTGTTCTGAAGAAAATTCTACATCAGGGAGAACTCCTAAAACCATTCCAGTAGGCGAGAGTAAATTCACTTCTTGTTCATCAGATTTAAGCAGCAAAGGAGGATTGTGGCCAGCATTTACATACTGGAATGTCTGACTAAGATAGTCCCATATTCCGACAAAAAATGTAATAAATTGAGCAGAATTAGTATTTTGATTGACAATATTATTTATTTCAAACAATATATCCGGGAGGGACCTGCTAAATCTTAATGCAGATCGCAACCCGGCCTGAAGGTTTGCCATAAGTAAAGCCGCCCCAGCTCCTTTTCCGCTCACATCACCTACAGCTAATACCATTTTGTTCTCATCTATGAGGATCATATCAAAATAATCACCACCTACTTCAAAACAAGGCCTCATTTTCCCATAAACCTGCAAACCTTTAATCCTTGGAATTTCCTGAGGAAACAACTGAGCTTGGATATCACGAGCAACTTGTAGTTCTTTATCCAATCTTTTTTTCTCCAGGCTTTCAGCCTGTAAGATTATATTCTGTAATGCTATTGCTGTATGAACAGATGCTTCCTTGATAATTTCTAGATCGGCACCAGAAAAATCTTCTTTATTAGATTTTTGTCCTACATTCAACACACCCACTAATTTCCCATAAGAAATCATCGGAATTGTGATAGAAACACCATTTTTTTGAGCCCACCTTTTTTCTTCTTGATTTATTTGATATTCATTTTCATCAATAATCTCATCCCAGAAAAAATTGGAACCATCCTTTATACGTTTCGTAACACTGTTTTTCAGATCCGGATGGAAGGGAATTTTTTGATCCACACCTCTTCCGATTGCAAAAGCAGTAACCGGCCTAATTCTCATTACTCTTTCAATCCAGTTTGATAGTTTTTCAAGTAAATATACACCCTCAATAGCTCCAGTTAATTCTCTCACAAAGTCTTTTAAAGCCTCCCGGTATTTTGTCTTTTCTGGATAAAATTTTCTTTCTAACCAGATTTGGATACGATTATTTAAAGGATAAAATGTAGTGGCAATAAGGAGCACAAAAATGATGATTAAAGAGGGATCCTGGAGATGAAAATTTTCAATAATAAGTTTCCCTATTATATATGACACACATATATAGGAAAGAAATAAAATAATGGTTGCAATAATATAGCGCACTTTTCTTTTTAAGGCATTTTCAGTCTCCAGTAATTTTTTATGAAAAAAACTATTTAAAAATGTAAAAGGGATAATCAGACCTCCGATGTGACTGAGTAAGAAATATGGAAAAACTATCCAGCTTAAAAAAATTTGCCATTTTGTAAGGAGTGCAAAAATAAAAAGAGACATCCATCCTGAAACAATAGATAATCCACCAAATTTAAGACCAAAAAGAATTAAACGAAGCTGACGTTTTTGAAGCACACTTGATGACCGTTTTGATGCCCGAGCCAAGATCCAGATACCCAGCAAAATATATACAACTGCTGTAAACAAAAGAATTAAAGTCGAAATATTGGATGATGGATACAAAATGTGAGTTATAATAACCAGGATCGGCAATGAAAAAATTAAAAATAAAGTAAAAAGTTTATGTTTTTGATAAAATTTATTTTTCTGGGGAAATATTAAAAAAAGATAAAGCCAGAAAGCGGGAGCAAAAGCAATGAGGTTGGACAAAAATTCTTTGATTTCATATAAATAAAAATATTTGCCTATAGGAGAAGAAGCAAAAGGAAGCCCAACAGGAGTGTACATCAATAATCCGAAAGAGAAGCAGACAATAGAAATTAAAATGGTTTCAAAAGAAAAGGAGCTCTTTATGAGTCCCCAAAGTCCAGCCAGAACATAGGAAAGCATTAACAAGGGCATGATTAGAGAAAAAAGCAGTGTAATCATTCTATCAAACAAAGGGTTGAGTCTTCTCTCAACCACAAAATCTATAACCTTGTTTTTTCTTTTTATCTTAAATATAATTTTCGACCCTGCGATAGGTTCACCCCAGATTTTCAAACGATCATAGTTGTGTCTATTTAGTTTATTTCCATTAATTTGAACAATAGTATCTCTAACTTTTAATCCTGCTTTTGATGCAGGACTCTCCTTGGTTACAGATGTGATTATTAGAGCTGTTCCATTTTCTCCCCACTCATGATTTATGCCTATTGAGCCAGATTTAATATAAACCCTTAGGCAAAAAAAACTATGAATTAAAGCCATAAATGAAAAAAACAGCAGAAATAATCCTATAAATCTAATTCCATTATAAATTATCTTTTTAGGATATTCTTTAATCTCCATAGCACATAGTAATATTATACTTTGTTATTTATAAAATGGTTCAATTTGTCTATAATAGATCTATTTTTAAATTAATCGTCTCAATTCTTGAATTGGGACTTTTTTTATTCCGTGACTATTTGTATCCCAAATCCAATAAAAAGTCAAATTTTGATTTTAAGAAAACAGGGGTCAGGTCTCCACTTCGGATTGACATTTTTGCAGGAACCCACTAAAATTTACCTATGATTCTCCATGGTTATGAACTCGATTTAAATGGCCTTCTGGCTTATCAGTGGAATCAATACACTATTTTTTAGGTTGTTTGAACCACAAAAGGAGGATGCGTCATGGCAATGTTGGATGATAATATGAAAAAGGAGCTGGCAGAGTCTTTTAAGGGAATAAAAAAAGATGTGGTTATCAAATATTTTACCCAGGAGATGGAATGCCAGTTCTGCAAAGAAACCAGGGAATTGCTGCGGGAACTGGAAAAAATCTCAGCCAGGATAAAATTGGAAGTCTATGATTTTGTAAAAGATAAATCCGAAGCCGAAAAATACGGAATTGATAAAATCCCGGCAACAGTGGTTATGGGTGACACCGATTGTGGAATCAGATTCTATGGGATTCCGGCCGGATATGAATTCGGTACCCTGGTTGAAGCCATAAAAATGGTTTCCACCGGTAAAGTCGATCTCAGTATGGAATCAAAGACATTTCTCCATGGCCTGAAAAGGGATATCCGCCTTCAGGTTTTCGTAACCCCGACCT
>DAOWKX010000178.1 GCA_030639705.1 Candidatus Aminicenantota bacterium | reverse complement strand
TCATAGTTTCCGGGCGGAAGTTTGAGGAAACGGAAGTTGCCTTCCTCGGAAGTGACCGCGTTCATCTTGCCGATCACATCACCGGTCAGGGTGATGGCCACTCCGGGAATGGCTGATCCATCAGGAAGCAAAACAGTTCCGTAAATGTCAGCATCTGCTTTCTGAGCAAAAGCAAATGAGGACACCATTGCCAGTGCGACAATGACTAAAAATAATTTTTTCATAAAAACCTCCTTTTATGGATTTTATGCAAGTTTATATCCTGCACAGTAAAACCAGCAATTCAAATACCATCACCTCCTGAAAATCAATCAAAAGGCACAAACGGCAAATAACGGGAATGAAATGCAAATTAAAGGTGATTAACTTGCCAAAAAAGGAAAGTCCCCGGTCAGGAAAATCAAAGGATACCCCCCGAAATCCAAAATCCTGTACCGATGAACCAAAATCTTGTAGTATGAAGCAGGGTAAAAAATTGAAATAGGGTAATGGAAATAAAAACCGCTTGAAGCTAAAACTCTCTGATTCTATCACGCAATACCGGTTCCTGCATCACCACATGACTGCGTCCCACCACAGCAAAGACCCGTTTTCCCCTTTTGACTTCCTTCAAGACTTTTTTAATCATAAACTGGTTTCTGAAATCATTGACCATGCGAAACATCTTAGGCAACCAGTCGTGGGGCGGTAGAGAATAAAGCCAATGTTCCGGAATATTCCGCCAGTCTTTTAACTCTGGAAAAAGTTGGGCAACATAGGTTTCGAACTGGGCAACCGATATCGGACCGATATTGCAAAACGGCGGCTTTTCAAAATTATGCAGAATACATCTCACATGTTTTTCATTCATGCTTTTATTTAACATCCTCTGAATAACTGCCTGACGAAGAATATAAAATACTTTTATCTTCTGTACACAAAAGTACCTGGATAGATAAATCGCTTCCTGTATCTGCTTTGGCTCAATGCTCTTCAGTTTGACCCCATCCCGTTTTGAGAGATAGCGTAAAAAACCCTGCTCCCCGTGACGGGAAATTGAAAGTTCTTTGGATTTCTCCAGGGGCCAGATTCCGCCTTCACTGAAGGCCACATTCGGACGGAACTGCATCCATTTTTCTTCAATTTCCCTGAATTGGTTATGACCTTTATTTAAAGAATGAAAAACCCCATAATAAATCAAACTGCCACTCTCTGATTCCAACTCTAAAATATAGGGATTCAAACGGGGATACTGGTTGTATTCTTTCCAGGAAATCAGACCGGAATAGTGATACCCTGAACAGCCGGAAAAAAAACAAAAACAGAATTCCATTACCAGAAAAAAGTAAAGAAAGGAATCACTTTTTTTTGGCTTTTTTGCATTCATTTTAGCTCTTATTATCATTTTAGAATCTCCAGGTATTATATGTATATCAAGCGTTTCCAGCTTTCCTGTTAATAATATGATGCAGAGCATTTCTCCTTTCAATGGGTATTTGGTCACCTTTTTGAGAATGTAACTTAAGTTATAAAAACCACCTGAAGGGATGTGACTTTATTCATAAAGAATGGATAAATGCCTGCCGGATATGACTTTGGTCATTTTTGTCCAATATTTTGGAAAATGGATACAGATTCTTGAAAATACCGGGGCATTTTTAAGCTAAATATTTCGCTTATAAAAAGTAATAAATAAAAAGGGGATAAGAAATAAGGATTGGAAGGATTTTGAGAAAAAATTTAATAGTTATTCATTTCCGGAAGTAAAAAAGTCGCCCGGGTTCTATTCTTCTTAATATTCAATTTTTTCATCTTCTCACACAATGAGGTTTGCTTGACTCCCAGAATCTCTGCAGCTTTTTTTTGACTCCCCCGGGAAACATGGAGAGCCGAGTCAATGATGATCTTTTCGATATTATTCATCAATTGTTTGAGGGGAATCGGACTCTCTGAACAATTGATAATAATATAGGTCTTGGCCAGCATATCCTTGGCCTTGGTGAAATGGTTGAATAAAAATTCCTGATCTGGTTTTTGGCTGGTATTTTCTGGTTTGAGATCGCTTGTTAACTCCATCGTATTTTTATTTTTAATATGTACATCTGATCTTTCCATGGTTTCCCCCTTACTATTCCCTCAGGCCATCATGATGTCCAGCAATTTCCTCCGGTAGCTTCTGCTCCAGGATAAGGTTTGATTGTTATGAAGTAAAATAAAATAATTATATTTATCGTTTCTCTCGATTTTTTTTATCCGGTTAATATTAACGATAGCCGAACGATTGACACGAACAAACCGGTCAGTATCCAGGTAATCTTCAAAACTATTCAGGGATTGCCGCTTCAGATAGGATTTCTCGCCCTTATGAATCCTGAGATATTTTCCCTCTGATTTAACCCAGTCAATCTCATTTAGATTCAGCATAATCAATTCTTTGCCCAATTTTACCAGCATATAATTCATGTCTAGCTCCTGAGCATTATATAATTAGATTTCTGATTTTTCCAATATGACTATGGTCATTTTTTATAAAATATAACTTAAGTCATATCTTCAGAAGAATGTCACCCTGGTATCACCTTATAAAATGCGACCTGAATTAAGATCCGTTACCAGATAACCCATTTGATTTTCTTTTGCTTTACTGGTAAATAAAAAAGAGAATAGACAATAACAAAAATTAACCTTTTTAAGGAAATAAAAATGAGACAATCCGAATTTATAATAAATCTAAAACCCATTGGCACGGTACAGACCACTGCAGTCGAAATTCCCAGGCACTGGAGTGCATCAGATATCGAGGGCCGGCTGGTCATTGACAAAAAATACCGGGAAGGCCTGAAAGATATTCGACCGGGTCAGCGGATTGTGGTGATCTTCTATTTTCACCAGAGCCCGGTTTTTACTCTCCGGTATCTCTGTCAGACACCGCCTCACCGGGATAAATCAATGGGAGTATTCAGTATATGCTCACCTGTCCGGCCCAATGCTCTGGGTCTTTCGGTGTTGGATGTTCTCGCCGTCAAGGATAATATCATTACTGTCAATGGACTGGATATGAGAGACGGAACCCCGATTCTGGATATCAAACCCCATATCGAATAAAAGGAAAGGGCATAAAAAACTTCTAACTGTCAGAAAATCCCATTTTTGACAATAATGCCTTAATTCGGGGATCGGATCGGACTGAATCAAACAGGGGATCAACCTTCAGAAGCAGCATATGATAGATTTTTTCATCAAAGGCCTTTTCCAGGCAAGAAATTGCCTTTTCTTTATCCCCCAGCCCCAGGTAGATAACCGCATAAGAAAAGGGTGACACATAGGTTTTCCGGGTCATTTTTTCTATTTTTTTCAACCACATCTTGGCTTTTTCCCGGTTTTCCGAAATCCCCAGGCCATAAGCCAGCCTGGATATATACATGGGGCTGCCGTTGGAGAGCTCAAATGCTTTTCCCAATGCCTCAAGACCCTCCTTGAATTTCCGATGCTGGATCAGGGTCATTCCCAGTTCGCAGCGGGCCGTAATAAAATTGGGATCCATTTCAATGACCGCATGATAATGTTTGATGGCCTGATCAAAACGTCGCATCAGATAATATATAAATCCTTTTAATACATGTGAAATCAATGACAGAGGGTCCAGCTCCAGAGCCAGATTCACTTCGGTAAGTGCCTGTTTATACCGTCCCCGTAAAGATAAAAATTCTGCATACGCATGGTGAAGTAAAGCCCTACCCGGTGCCAGGTCAATGGCCTGGTGAAATTCTTTCTCGGCAGCAACCGGGTCCCGGGAATCTTCCCAGAGAACAATTGCTAACATGGCATGCCCCCAGGCCAGGGAATCATCCTGTTGAAGGGCGAGTTGCAATGCTTCTCTGGCCTGCGAATACGCCTCTACCGGTGGCATCAATTCATAGCCGGCAAACAATATGTAGGCGTCTGCCAGCCCCACATAGGCAGGTGTATATGAGGGATCCAGATCAATTGCCTGTTGCAAATAGTCCCTGCCTTTCTTCAATGCAGTTGAAGATCGTTTGTTTAAAAAATAATATCCCTGTAAATAAAAATGATAGGCTTTGATATTCTGGGTGGTATGGCTTCCCGGCATCTCCTTTTCTTCTCCCAGCAGCTTTCCTCTCAAATTTTCAACAATACACCGGCTGATATCATCCTGAATGGAAAACACATCTTCGCCTTTCCGATCATACCGTTCCGACCAGATGGTATAACCGTCCACGACATTAATCAGCTCAACAAAGATGCGTAATCGACCACCCGCACTCCGCACACTTCCCTGTAAAATATGATTCACATCCAGCTGACGACCGATTTTTTTTATATCCGGCGGCTGATGTTTAAAGGTGAAAACCGAGGCTCTTGCTAACACCCTAAGCCCGTCCACATGTCCCAAGGTATGAATGATCTCATCGGTGATGCCGTCACAGAAATATTCCTGATTTCGATCATCACTGAGATTTTCAAACGGTAAAACCGCAACCGAGGGTTTTTTATCTACTTTCACCTGAACATTTTCTTCGGGTTTCAAATCGCTCCCTCTCTGTAATCTCACCAGATCTTCCAGGAGGGCAGACATTGACTGATAACGTTCTTCAGGATTTTTCTCCAGACACTTTTCAATTATTTTTCTGAAATTTTCGGGAATATCTTCAATATGCTCCTTTATCGGCTCCGGACTGTCATGCAAGATGGAATAAATAACACTCTGGGGGTTGGATCCCTTGAAAGGGTATTGACCGGTAATCATCTCATACATCACCAGGCCCAGCGACCAGATATCCGTCCTCTGGTCAATCATTTCATCTCCGGCCTGCTCCGGTGACATGTAGTTGACCGTTCCGACAAACATCACTCCATCTGAGGTCAGATGAGTTTGACCACTCAAGATTGCCAGCCCGAAATCCACAATTTTAATAAAACCATCATCGGTCACAATGATGTTGGCCGGTTTTATGTCTCGATGAATTACCCCTTTCTCATGGGCTTTCTCCAATCCCCTGACTATCTCAATAGTGATTTCAAACACCTGATCATATTTCAGCGGACCCGCTTCTATTTTCTCTCTGAGTGTTTCTCCGGGATAATAGGCCATGGCAATATACATCTGTTCATCAGCTGTCTGATTTATTTCATAGACCGTACAAATTGAAGGATGATCCAGTGCCGAGGCTGCCTGAGCTTCACGAACCAGCCTCTCCCTGGCCTCAGGATCCCGGGTAAGATCCGGGGGCAGGAATTTCAAGGCCACTTCACGTTTAAGACGGGTATCTTCTGCCCGATAGATAATCCCCATTCCTCCCCCGCCGATTTTATCAATGATCTTGTAATGAGAAATCTCCTGGTTGATCATTTGTTTTCCTGTCTATTTTATATCAAAACCCCATAATTTTTTCAACAACCAAAATCAGTGCCCACATTTCAGCTCCCCTTTTAATTCGGGAGAAAAAACCGAAAACAACTTGACCTTCACATCTTTTTTTGATAAAATTTTTTTT
>DAOWKX010000133.1 GCA_030639705.1 Candidatus Aminicenantota bacterium | reverse complement strand
TATCAAATCTGACCAATCAGTGGTCCAGAGCTGTGATTGAAGTGGGTGTCTCCTATGATGAGGAAAGTGAACATGTTTTATCTGTATTAAAAGAAATAAGTCATGACTTTTATGAAGATAAAAACTGGCGCCCCATGTTGATCGAAGAACCGGTACCCCAGGGAATTCTATCCTTTGGCGATTCTGCTATTAATTTCAGAATCCTTGCCAAAACCTTCCCCGGAAAGCAATGGGGCGTTGACCGTGAACTCAAAAAAAGGATCAAAAAAACCTTTGATGAGAAAGGCATTGAGATCCCCTATCCTTTCACAAACATTATAGATCGCACCAAAAGATCTGAATAATTCAGTCGACGCATCCCGGTCATTTTCATAAAAATATCGGCATCATTGACTGATTACTTAAAAAATTCTTGAATTTTTTAAGGTTTATTCTTGAAATCTTTCAGTAAAAATGGTAAAAATATATCTAATAAGGAGGAAGACATGCCTGCAAAGGGATACGTTGAAATTTCCATCGAAACCTGCAAGGGCTGCAATCTCTGTGTAATTCATTGCCCGACAAAATGCCTGGCCCTGAACACATCAGATACCAACAGTTACGGATTGCATTATGCTTATATGGTCGACGAAGACGAATGTATTGCCTGTCAGAACTGCGCAATCATGTGTCCTGATGCGGCGATCACTGTTTTTAAAAAGGTCAGCTAATGTCTTTTTCCCTTAAAAAATGAATGACCTTAAGGTTATTTCAAACAATTCTCAAACCTCATAAATGTTTCAGATTCTGATTTAACGGTTGAATCTGAAACCTGGTGATTTTGTTACGGAGGAAAAATTGGCTGAAACAAGATTTATGAAAGGAAACGAAGCCCTTGGTGAAGCGGCTATTAGAGCCGGACTCCAGGGTTATTTTGGATATCCCATCACACCCCAGTCGGAAGTTGTGGAATATCTGGCCCTGCAGGAACCGAACCACAACTATGTTTTAATCCAGGCCGAAAGCGAATTGGCAGCTGTAAATATGGTCTACGGTGCTGCGGCTGCAGGAGCACGGGTGATGACCACCACCTCTTCACCCGGATTTTCATTAATGCAGGAAGGGATATCGTATATTGCCTGTTCGGAACTCCCCTGTGTCTTTGCCAATATCGTTCGGGGAGGGCCTGGGCTGGGTACTATCCAACCCAGCCAGAGCGATTATTTTCAGGCCACCAAAGGCGGTGGTCACGGGGATTATCATTTAATAGTACTGGGCCCCAATTCGGTTCAGGAAACGGTCGACCACATCTACCTGGCATTTGAACTGGCAGACAAGTACCGGTCTCCGGTCATGCTGTTATCAGATGGTGCCATCGGGCAAATGATGGAAAAGGTTGTACTCCCCGACCCCATTGAATACAAACCGGATAAACCCTGGGCAACAACCGGAAAGACACCTGATAGAGAACGGAATATTATCACATCCCTTTTTATCCAGGCAGAAATAATGGAACAAAGGAATTTAAAGCTCCAGGAAAAGTTTAAAAAAATAACTGAAAATGAAGTACGTTATGAGGAATATAAGCTGGACGATGTTGAATATATTATTGTGAGTTTCGGATTGTGTTCAAGAATTTCAAAAAAAGTGGTAGACCAGGCCCGTGAGTCCGGTATAAAAATGGGCCTTTTCAGACCTATTACTCTCTGGCCCTTCCCCACCAAACCCATAGAAGAACTGGCCAGTATAAATTCAGTGAAATGTTTTATATCGGTTGAAATGAATGCCGGCCAAATGGTTGAGGATGTAAAATTGTCAGTAAACGGGAAAAAACCGGTCTATTTCTACGGACGTACCGGTGGCATCGTCCCGACACCCGACGAAATAATAAATCATATCAAAGAAAATTTATTATAGGAGAAAAAGAATGAAACCAGGATATGAACAAATATACAAAAGGCCCGAAACTCTCCTTCCCAAACGAATGCATTATTGCCCCGGCTGTTTTCATTCCACCATTCATAAAATCATAATGGAAATCGTTGAAGAATGGGATATCCAGGATAAAGTCATTGGCGTTTGCCCGGTGGGATGTTCGGTCTTTGCCTATGACTATCTGGATATAGACATGCAGGAAGCAGCCCATGGGAGAGCTGCGGCAGTAGCCACCGGGATCAAACGAATGTTGCCAGACAAAATTGTCTTTTCATATCAGGGTGATGGTGATCTGGCAGCCATAGGAACGGCGGAAACCATACATGCCTGCAACCGGGGTGAAAATTTTACCTTTATTTTCATTAACAACGGTATTTATGGAATGACAGGCGGACAGATGGCGCCCACCACACTGGAAGGCCAGAAAACCACCACATCCCCTTATGGCCGGGAACCAGCAACAACAGGAATGCCAATCAAAATGTCAGAGCTGGTCTCCCAATTGATCAGTGTAGCCTATGTTGAAAGGGTGAGCTGCAACACACCGGCAAATACCCGGAAAGCCAAACGAGCTATAGAAAAGGCATTTAAGATTCAAATGAAGGGACTGGGGACAACCTTTATTGAAGTGGTATCCAATTGTCCGTCTAATTGGAAATGCACACCGGAAGAATCTCTGGAATGGATAAAGGAAAAGGCACTCCCTTACTTCCCGCTCGGTGTCTTCAAAGAACCTGCCAAAGAGGAGGTGGAATAATGTTACAGGAAATGATTTTTGCCGGTTTCGGAGGTCAGGGCGTCCTGTCAATGGGAACCTTGTTAGCATATGCTGCCATGAAAGAAGGCAAAGAAGTGAGCTGGATGCCCTCTTATGGACCGGAGATGAGAGGCGGCACTGCAAACTGCATGGTCAATATCAGTGATGAGCCCATCTCCTCACCCATCGTAAGCGAATATGATGTTGCTGTGGTTCTCAATCAGCCTTCTTTGAAAAAATTTGAATCCAGAGTAAAAAAAGACGGAATCCTTATCTGGGAAAGTACCCATATTAAAGAACCGCCAACCCGAAAAGATATCACCGTCATACCTCTTCCCGCAGTGGAAAAAGCCACCAATGACTTGAAAAATGTAAAAGTGATGAATATGTTACTACTGGGAGCACTGGTTAAACTTAAAAACACAGTGAAAAAGGAATCCTTAATGATCGCACTGAAGGACACACTTCCCCGGCGCCATCATCATTTAATCCCACTAAATGAACAGGCCATTAACCTGGGAATGAGTCTGGTATAGATTTCAGGATATAAATCCAAAAAAAATATTATTTCCCCCTAAGGATATTTAAAAAAAACGTGGTTTTGAGTGAATGGCTTTAATTGCTAAAAATACCCAAAAAAAGCTAATATGTGATTTTTACCAATCGCCGTAATTGGTATAGTTGCAGTACCAACTATCAGTCGTGTAATCCTGTCCCCAGCCGTTACAATAAATATCAGCATAGGCTGACGGACAACCGATTGAGCCAATGGTGGCAATCCCGACAGCGGTTCCCAGAGCAACCTTGGACCATCTGGATACCTTTTTCAAAAAATCTCTACGGCTTTCAATCTTCGCCTCTTCCTTTTTTTTAATCTCACTCATTATTCACTCCTCTTCACTTATTATATAAGTAATATAAAAAAAAACAAAAGTCAACAAAAAAGAATGTTTTTTTACCTCAGCTTCAATTGTTTCATCAGCAATCCTACAGGCATTCGGCTTACCTGATGTATCCCAGTGTCTTCAACCTCTCGATCTGGGCCTCATCCAGATGATAAGTGGCTTGATCCTGCTTAAACTTTCGGCACTTCTTTTTAAATCTCCAGTACCTGGCATATAACTGTCGGGCTGTACCAAAATCATTTTCCTGTTGATTGTATTTCTCTCGGGGATCCAGTTTAAGGTTAAATAAACTCCAATCACCGGAAAAACCCTCTATGAAATGCCAGTTCTTATAAATTGTGGCTCCCGAATCCACTGTCTTCTTGTTAAAGCTATGGTCCACCAGATGAGCAAACAAAAACCTCTGGGGAATCTCTGTGCTCCTACCCTTTAAAACAGGGAGTAAACTGATTCCTTCATTTGCCTTATCCCTGGATAAACCAAGAAATTCCCGCAATGTGGGAAGGACATCCACCAGGTTGACATTTTCCCTTATTCGCCCGACCTTAAAACCACCCTGTGGATAATAAATCATCAAGGGGATGTGTATCACCTCACGGTAGAGGGAATACCCATGTCCCTTGAAGCCATGATCCCAGAGTTCTTCTCCGTGATCCGAGGTTAAAATGATCAGAGTATTTTTATTCCAGCCAAAAAGCTCATATAATTCTTTGATATGAATGTCCACATAATTTATCTCACTATCATACATGGCAATGTTATTGGCGCGCATGGTATCCTGTTGTTTATACCAGGGTTCCCGTTCATAATAAGGCTGATGGGGATCCATATAGTGAATATATAATAAATACTTTTTTTGTTTTTTTATCTCATTGGCCCACTTTTTTATTTGCCGGTTAATAAAAGGAGCGGATTGATAGGTAAAAGTTGCAAATTTATCAAATCCCTGATCAAAGGACTCCTTATCTCCTATATTAATGTTATCGGAAACCCCGAAAGTCGCATACCCGCTTTGTTTGAATACTTCCCCCAGGGTAATCATTTCCTGTGGGATTTTATTCAATTTGATTGTTAATCTGGGTTTTAATTTTCTCAGCTTGATGGTTCCTCCTATATTCAATACAACACCATGCTGAAACGGATAGGTGGATGTAAAAAGTGAAGCAGTTGCCGGTGCGGTTAATGAAGAAGTCGAATAGGCCTTTTCAAATATGACACTCTGTGTTGACAGGCGATTTAAAAAGGGAGCCGTATTTTTCTTGTAACCATAGAAGGGAAGGTGATCAGCCCTCAAGGTATCAATGACAATAACCACTACATTGGGAGATATAGCTTGGGTCTTTCCGCACCCCAAACCCGTGGAAATGAATAGAAATCCCGACAAAACCAACAAAACTGGAATATAAAAAAAGTAGTTTTTATTCTGAAAGCCCAATTTAAATACCCTTTCAAGTCCGATACCTATCTATCGGTAGTCTAACATATCACCGGTTAAAATACAAATCCCACCATTAATCGTATGCTGGAGAGATTAAAAGTCAGCTCGTTAATGTTTCGAATCCATGAATCAGTTGGAATTGAATCATATAATTCCCAGCTGTTGAACCATCCCATATCATAAGGATTCATCTCAAAACTGTAAATCGTACCATCAACCGATTCAAAAAAAGACTCCCCCGCTGAATTTGAAATCGCTGTATCACGGGTTCCTGTCAATTTCCCGATTTTTAAATAGCAGAACTCCAGTTTAACTAAAAGATTCAATTTTTTTCCAAGCTCAAATGTGTATTTCCCTCCTAAAAGAATCCCAAACCCACTGCCACTGGCAGAAATATCATCATTTTTTTTATACCAGTAAGTGGGCTCTGATAATTCAATGTTTTTCTGATGAGATAGACTCATAAAATTGAAACATACGTTGGCATAAATCCCAAAATCACCAAAACGTGTCTCGGCGCCGAAAAAGGGCATAAAGTACATTAAGGTTGAGGCTAATTTATAGCGCGAATCTTCCGAGAAAGATCCCCAGTTCAGGGTATATGTCTTTTCATTGGATTGATTTCCATAGCCAAACTCAAGCCCCCCTTTCAAATACAATTTGCTTGAAACCTGATAATTCATTGTAGCATTAAGGGGAAAATAAAATATGTTTTTCCCGAATTCACCGGAAACCGAATATTCCAGCCCGTAGTTTTTTATGTACTGATCAACCAGGGTATCAATCCCGGAAGCCCGATAATAAAAATCTCCGGGATCTGAATGTGAGATCCCGGCAGAAACCTCAAAATCGATTTTTTTTGTTCTTACCTTTTTTTGTTGGGTCTGTTTTGCTTTTTTTATTTCTTCCCTGGCAGGGGGCTCGGGCTTTATCTCGGTTTTGATCCGGAATATGGCTTTCATTCCGGGGGAGAGCATCAATTTTTCATTCGGGATCC
>DAOWKX010000120.1 GCA_030639705.1 Candidatus Aminicenantota bacterium | reverse complement strand
TATATTGACTTAGATTTTACAGGGTGATACTATTGGTTTTACTCTGTCAGGGGCCTGGAATTATTAATGAAAAAAAAGACATTGTTTTTTTTTCTCCGGCTAATCATCAGTGTCGGATTGGTTGGCTATTTTTTAATTTCCCTTTCAAACCAGCAGGGTGGCATCGGAGAAGCATTTAAAAAAATCTATTTTGCTTTTTCCACTGCCTCCCTCAAATGGTTGATCGCGGCAGCTCTGCTCCGTTTGGTAGGGTTTAGTTTGATTAGCCTGCGGTGGAAATTTATGCTGAAAGCCCAGGATATCAACACCGCCTTCAGTCGCCTCTTTTTATATTATTTTATGGCTGCTTTTTTTAATAATCTTTTACCGTCAACGATTGGCGGGGATGCCATCAGAGTAATTGAAAGCCGGAAATTAACGGGAAAAGCAACCACTTCTTTAATGGTTGTTATCATGGAAAGGATAACCGGTTTTATTGCACTGATGCTGATTGCCCTGACCGCTTTAATCATAAGAATCCCAAACGGAACTAATGAAAACAGAGGAATCTGGCTATTACTGATTGTCTTGTTCTCTGCGGTTGTTTTAGCAATCGGGGCGGCTCACCCGAAAATTGCACCCAAAATATTTCATCGGGTTAGAAAAATAATTCCAAAAAAAACACAATCCAAATTAGACGATGCTTATAAAATATTAGCTGTTTACTACAGACGACCCTTCGAACTGATCTGTGCATTGCTGATAAGTATCGTTTTTCAATTCAATATGGTCGTCTATTATTTTTTGATTGCCAAAGCGCTGGGTCAGGTTCCTGATTTTGTTGACTTTATGATAAAAGTACCCATTATGATTGTCCTTCTGATGACCATACCGGCGGTCAATGGCCTGGGAGTAAGAACCGCCAGTTTTAGAGAATTAATGAAATTCCCTTCCGCATATGCGATATCCGGAGAATTTATTGATCTGGGGATGAGAATCGGATATGGTATTCTGGGGGGGCTGGCATTCCTGATCTATCGACGTCCCGGTATAAACAAAGAGAAAATCCCTCGGGACAACTCTTAAGATACCTTTATTATACAGCTTATAAACAGAATCTAATTTGGTTTCAACAAAATACCCTTTGACTGTCTTCCATCGATTTTCACAGTGAGATTTTTTTTAAACCGAATATGCTTAACGAATTTTTTTGAATTGGCAACCCGCTGTTGTTTTATCCATTCCCAGGACAAAAATTCGGCATTAATATTACTTTTTATATGAAAATATCCTATTTTTAAAGAGACCAGGTTATGAAAAAAATGACTGCCCTGGGATGGATCTACAACAAAATCATTTAAGTTGGATTCAATGACAATTCGTGCCTTGGAGATTTGATACCATTCAACTGGAATTCCCAGCCAGGGATCTGCTGTCCCCCATCTTCCAAAACCAATTAAAACATACGATTTATCTTTATCAATAAAAAGTTGATTGATCTCCCCTATTTCCCGGGCAATGACAAGGCTTTTGGAAACATCAAATGTATCCGGGTCAACATAGACAAGGTCATAAATATTCTCGTAAACCCCATTGCCCATGGCATGATTAGAAAGTCCGATGATATCATCTTTATTTACCTGATCCCAGGCAACATCTATATGTTCTTTTCCCCCCACCAACGGCCTGATCTGCAAAAGATAAAATTCAGGTTTCTTTTTTTTGTCCCTGAACAAATTAACCGCAAATTCAATCTCAACATGAGAGCCAAATGAAGAAAAGCCAAGTTTTAATAATTCTCTTAAAATGTCAGTTAAGGGAAAAATGTTGTACTTCAAGATATTGGCAAATGTAACCAACCGCGGTCCTTTGGTTGAAATATTATCCATTATGGCATTATCCTGGGAAGAAAAAGTACTGGCAACATAAAACAACACACCGTCATTTTCAGCAACGGAGATGTCCAGTTTCCTCAAACTGAATTTTTCATCTGCTACAACTTTGATCCCGGGCTGTGAAAGATCAAGTGCATAAAAATAGTTTTGAGAATTTTGCACCCACTCGGCTGGTGATGAATAGGGCGGATTCATATCCGGATATTCAGGAGAAAATTTATGGGTTTGCGCACCCTCGCTTATGGTTGTTCCCAACCCCAGGGCGAGCTGGACGATTCCATCTTCCGGTTCCATGTGAGATATGGGATAGAAATTATACGACTGTGCAACTCCTGAAACAACCGGGTAAAACTTATTGGAGAAGTTCTGTCCGACTACCTGTTGGATGATCACAGCCATTTTTTCTTCCTCAATCCGGAAATTTGTGTTTTTAACATACTCTTTGGGCGATTTGAAAAATACTGATGCATAAACCAACTTTATTGCCATACACAATTGCTTCAGCCTTATCTCTATATCCGGATGATTGTTGGGAAGCATATAGGTTGAATAAAGACCGGCAAAAGGAAGCATCTGTGAATCTTCCAGAAGGCTGGAAGATCGGACAGCAATTTGATAATGAATATTTTTCAATAAGTTTCTAAGATCATTCACAATATCCCGGGTCAACTTTTTTTTGATAAAAGTTTTAGCAATTATCTCATTACCTGTTTCCTGGATGGCAAATTCCTGTAATTTATTGGATTCAATAAAGTTTTCAAATACCTCGCTGCAAACAACAAATGTGTGTGGAGTTTGAATATTAACATCCTTAAATTTTTTTTGTAACGGGCTGTTGACCAGGAGAGAATTGAGGAAAGCAATTCCTCTGGCTTTACCTCCCATTGATCCATTACCCAATCGGACAAAAGCATGTTCCGAATTAAAACGGGCCGGACCATAATCAGTAATCACACCCGATTGATTTCTTACAATTAAACTCTGAATGGACTGAAAGATAAATTTTCTGACCTCTTCAATGTTTTGAAAATCTGAAACCTTTTTTGGCCTTAAATTTTCAGCCGTTTCAAACTCGGTCCTGGCCCTAAGCCAGATCGATATATGATTTCTTCGGGCATGAAATTCCAGGCTCTCCGAGGGTATGATTTGAATCATCTTCTGAAATTCATGAAGTGATCTGGCACGTCCCACCTCTCTCCCGTCGGGATATCGAAAAACAAAATCCCCGAATCCGAATCTGGTTAGGATAAACTGGGCCAACTCCTGTAATAAATTTTCTGAATTTTTGTTTAAGAAGTCCAGACCATTCTTTTTGGCCATATCTCTGTTTTTGGACTTGGCCGATTGAATTAAAATAGGTAAATCAGAGATTTCACTTCGCACTTTTTTAGCAAACCTAAATCCCGCCTCTTTGTCTTTCTTTCCTCCCCTTAAAAATTCGACATCTGAAATAATGCCTAATAGGTTGTTTCGATATTTATTGTACAGATTCATTCCCTGTTCATAGGTTTCTGCCATCAGGATTTTAGGTCTTGCTCTCATACGCAACAAGCGATGTAAATCATTCACCCCTTCGATAATCAACAGGCGGGTTTGAGTCATAATCTCGGTATAAATACCCGGCAGATACATGGAATAAAACTTCGGAGAATCCTCTACTATAAGAATGACCTGAACCCCCAGTTTTATATCCTTACTCACATTCTTCATATCTTCCACATACTTGATAATGGCCAGTAGAATACAGGTATCCCCTGACCAGAAAAAAATCTTATCAATACTGTTGGACATTCTCAATTTACTAAAAAGATCTATTCCAACCCACTCATAGGTTAACAGGATCACCGGTATTTCAGGTTTCAGCTCTTTTACCTTTTTCCCGAATTCTATCACATCCATGTCTGATATTCTCATCATGGTGATGACCAGATCATAGCGCCCTTTATTCAATGCGTCCAATGCTTCTTCAGCACTGGATACCCTGACGATTCGGGGGACAAAACGGAGGTTTAAATCCAGATACTCACTGAATATTTTTTCTGAGATTCGACCATCCTCTTCCAAAACAAAGGCATCATAATAACTGGATACTAATAAAATCTCCCTCACCCTGAATTTCATCAAGTCATGAAATATCCCGAACTGAGGTTCATATTCCTTAACTAATTTCATGTTTGATCCGCAAATTTATTTTTCTAAACACTATAATAAACAATTTTTCAAATTATTCAAGTGCTATTGATTGTCCTGAATAATTTCAGACTGGATTTAGTCTATTTTGTTAAAGATGCTGTCTTGAGAACGATGCCTTCCCTCTCAACCGGATATACTCTTTCCAGAACCAGTTCCCTGCCAATAAAAATTGAAGAAAAGCCAAACCGTTCTCTGATATCCCTGACCCCATGGCTCAATCTTTCACTTTTCAGGCAAACAAAGGGCAATATGTCCCTCTGTTTTGAAATTTGTTCCACCTTTGCACCCACCAGGCGAAGGGGTAACTTTTTCTTTTTCAGCAGTTCATTCAACAAAAATAATGATACTTTCCACATGTTGTGATAGCCATGGGTCGAAAACCCCAGGGCGGCCCTCCGGGTAAAAGTTGAAAAATCACCGAATCTCACCTTTATCTCAATCCGGCCGGTAAAGAGATGATGTTCAATTAAATAGAGAGACAAACGATCGACCAAATAGGAAAGATGGGACATGATCATCTCCCGGTCAGAAATATCTTCAGGGAATGTCGTCTCCCGGCTGAAACTTTTTGCTTCTCCATGAGTTTTCCTGGGAAATCGAGTACTGGAGTAAAGATGGGGGCCGATCAGTTTTTTCCACAGTGAGGGATAGGTTTTTTTCAGTTCCTTGACTCTCCCGATTCCCAACCCCTGAAGAATCAAAAGGGTATGGGGTCCAATACCCGGAATTTTGGCCAGCGAGAGATTGGATAAAAAGGTCTTTTCATCCTCAATAAAAAAGAGGCCTCCGGGTTTTGCCATTTCGGTCGCCAGTTTGGCTCCCAGTTTTGAAAATCCCACTCCCGCCGACACCCGCAATCCGATCTCCTTTTCAACCACTATTTTTATTTTCTCCGCCATTTCATATACCGAAGCATAAAAGTATTGCATGCCTCTTAAATCAATATAAGCCTCATCAACAGAAACCCCTTCAACACCGGGTGCCAGGCGATTCAAACAATCAAAAAAACGCTTTGAAATTTGACTGTAAATATGATAGCGGCCTCTCAAAAAAACACCGGAAGGACATTTTTGGGCAGCTGTCCTCAATGCCATTCCGGAATGCACACCATATTTTCTGGCTTCGTAAGAAGCGGTACATACCACTCCCCTTTCTTCAGGCATCCCCCCCACGATAACCGGCTTTCCCTTTAAACCAGGCCTGAGCATAACTTCCACGGCAGCAAAGAAGGCATCAATATCAATGTGAAGAACAAAAGGGGGTATCATCTGTATCTTCTTAAAACACCCACCACTTTTCCTATCAGCTCAAACGGATCACGGATGGTTTCATATTCAGGATTTTCAGGAGCCAGGCAATACCCCTGATTCTCCTTTTTTAATCTTTTTAGAGTAATCGACGAATCTGAAAGCAATGCCACTACCATCTCACCGTTTTCAGCTCCGGCGGTTCTCTTGACAATAACAATATCCCCATCCTGGATATAGGCATCCTTCATGCTTTCACCCTGAACGCGAAAAGCAAGAATATCTCCCCCTTTTTCCATCATCCATTCGGGGAGATTGACCTCCTCACCCAGATCCTCAAACACCTCAAGAGGAGAACCTGCGGGAACGATACCCATCAGGGGCACCGATGAAAAATCCGATACCAGTTCCCAGCCCCCTCCCTGCTTTTTGAGCATACCCTTTTGGTATAATCGATTCAGGTAGGAATGAACTGTTGCAGGAGAGGACAACCGCAAGCGCTTGCCAATTTCTCTGATCGTAGGGAAATATCCCTTCTGATGAACCATTTCTTTTAAGGTTTCCAGAACTTTTTTCTGTTTTTGGGTCACCATCTGTTCGCCTTTCGTTCGCTATCAATATAACATTCTTTCCCCGGTTTGTCAACAAAAAAGTTTCCCGTTAAAAAATTTTGCCTCTATGGGTTTGATTGTGTATAATATAGCTTCATTTTCTCATGGAACATAAAAAGATATTTTTCTTCCTTTTCTTTTTAGCCACTGCTCTCTTACAGTACGGCTGGATCAATGAGAAAAATGATGCTGAGAAAACCAAAGTTGTGGTGTTTTCCAGTTTATTTGACAATACTGTTTCTCATCTGGGATTGTTTTATACCTACTTTGTCAATCAAAAAACAGAGCTGGGCTGGGGAGTCAACTTTTATAGTTATAATAACGAAGAAAACTATTTAAAGGGTAAAAACCTTACCCTGGGGCCCATGTGGGCTCATACAATCGTTTTTAATAAATCAAATATCGGACTCCGCATTACCTTTAATCTCTGGATATCCCTGTTTTCTTCCTTAACCACCATTGAAGAGGAGGAAGATGTAACCAAGTTTACAGTGAGTGCAGATCCTCAGATTTTACTTTTTAAAGAGATCAAACTGGGAAAAAATCTCCGGGCATACCCGGCAATCGGTGTGGCGGCTTGTCTGACCTACATGCAACGGACAGAGTATGATGAAATGCAAAAAGGTTTGCTGGAATCCCGATTGATTATTTCACTTCCGGTTAAAATAAAAATAAAAGAAAATAGGTATATTATGTTAGAACCTACTGCTAAAATATTCTTATACTCCAACCGAAACGACACTATAGAAAAATTCAGTATCCAATTAGCTTATATTTTCTGAGCCACTCAGCATCACAAAGCTTTTCATCAATCCTGCTCGGTGCGTATAAGTGTATAAACTTGAACTACAATTAGGGAGACTTTTAGTAATTTTTAAAAACGTGCGAAATTTAAAAAGTCTAGGGTAAATTAATTTATAGATTAATAACTGTGTTTTTCAGGACCTGCCAAACCTTCTGGTTTAAGTCTTTAATCCTTTTCTCATCCACCCGGAGGGTATCCTCATCAAAATAGGGCTCGGTAAGATACAATACCCGGCTCATCTCAATCTGAATGAAGGGAAATCCTTTATTTCCCATTTGTCGGGTAATATATCCTCCTTCAAAGGGAATATTCATGGTGCAGATAGCTGGAATCTCAATATCGACATCCTCATGTTGAAACACCCGAAGGAATTCATCCCGCATTAAATGAAGTATCCCGGGGTCACAGGTAATACGATTATGAGGTTCACTCACCTGACCCTGGCCATTTCCCAGATTACCCAGACAAATCAGTGGTCTGGGTGTTCCAACATTATCATCAATAGGTGGAGAAACCGCAGCCATGCTGTGACAATCAAAACCCATCCTGATATCATCAAGTTTCAAACAATTCTGAAGCTGTTTATGATAGGGAAAATAATATTTTTCCAAAAGGATGCTCTTTAAATCCTCATCAGGAAGGCGATTTGGCTTGTAAACTTCAACCTTATAGCAGGTATGGGATTTTATGACGCCATCCGGATTTTTAGGAGCAATATCATCAGGCTGTCTGTTGAGATCAACCACGGCCCGGTAGTATTCCATTATGATTTGAACACTTACTCGATCTGAAAAATCATAAATCTGAGAAGTTAAGGGATCCCCGTCGTGGAAAGCATCCTCTGGAGATAACGCCCAGATATCTTTGATTTCTTCTGCTACTTTCCACCCTCCGTGAGGAATTGAAATCAATACGGGCTGTTTTATCAATGGGCGCCTCTATTTCATTCCAATCTCTTCAAAACAGGGCATGACAGCGGCGATCTCCCCGCTTTTAAAGGAAGTGAGTCTATCAGTAGAAGCCCTATTTAAAAACCCCCCTAACTTACCGTCATAAATGTAGGGATTTACATTATAGATACATTTGGCCGTCTTTATTTGGTCATCTTCCCAGTACTCAATATTAATTTCAGGTAATTCAATCAGTTCCTGAACAATCCAATCACCTCTTAACGATTCCTCCACCACCTCTTTCCATTTGTGGGGGTTAATATCAATTCCGATAAAAACCGCTGCGCTGGAATAGGCATTGGCGTGCTTGATAACCAGATTATCCCTGTTTTTTATTAAATACTCCCTGGAATTAACAGACCGGCCATTGGGAAGAACAATACTGGGTTTAATTTTTTTTGTCCAGGGTATAATTTCTCTTACGATCTTCAAATCTTCTTGTAAATAATCCGGAAATACATCTTCATATGACTCATCCTTAAATAATACCATAATATTCTTTGAGTCAACCCGCTTGGTACAAAATGGATTGACTACAGCAACCCTGGCTTTATCCCATTCTATGGCCATCTGCCATTTCCGCTGAGCGAATTTTGGAAGTTCATCAGCTGTAAAACGCCGGTAAATCAAGTCAATTTCCTCCCCGGCAGGTGTAAATGCCCTATTGTTTCTTATAATAATTTTATTGGGATCGATAACACTGCAAACATGACCCTTTTGCCGAATAAAATCCATCAGGATATTATATTCTCCTAAAATCCTGTCTATTTCAGATTGCCACTGGGCAAGATAAATCGTCAATTTTTCTTTTTTGGGCAAGTCAAAGAATTCAGCCTGAATACCATAATGGTGCATAAGTGTATCATAGACAATTTCCATACGCGGGACAATCTTAAGCTTCTCCGGGTGAAATATTTTCAAGTATTGCTCTTCTAAAAAATAACTTTCTTCGTTTCCCCCAGGTATCTCACAATTGGATTCGACCATCTTGAATCCGTCCGCTGTCAGAAAAATATCAATTCGCGCCGCTGCCAGGTTACGTTCATATATATGTAATGAATTGATGAACTTCTCCAGATCAGCGGGATATTCTAATACCGTCTGAATCTTCTGGCTGCGGGGAAATTCTTGAAATACAAATTCCAGTAATTTAGCATAGGAACGGGTAATCCGGTCCATCTGCAGCCAGAATTTTTTAGTATAGATAAATGGAGTAAGGCAAAGCTTGGCACTTCGCCTCCGGGTTGGATCCAGTACTTCCTCTACAATTCTTAAATAAGCCTCATATTTTTCTTTCATATTCAAATCATCCCCATTATTAAGCTATTTAATTTTTTGTTCAAGCTCATGTATATTCTTGTTTAGTTGATCAATACTGGAATAAATAGCTTTTAGAGCTTCACTCTCTATTCGCTTTTGATTGATCTTTTCTCCAAGCTTTTCAAACAAAATGGATAGTTGTTTTTGAAGTCCGATCTTTTTTATACTTAATGCTTTTCTGCTCTTCTGTAAATTCTCAATCTCTTCTTCATCTTTTGTTTGACGTTCCCGGTACTCTTTTTTTAAACCATTTAATCGATCTTCGATTTTTTTTATTTCAATGCTTGAATCGGCAATTCGTTTACCGATCTTTTCCTTTTCTTCACCGGCCTTGGTGAGACTTGCCTGAATCCGGGGTTGTTTTTCTTTTAAGGCTTCGATCTCTTTCTCCTGTTCTTTTCGTTTCATGTCTTTTTCAATTTTGGACAGATATTCATCCCTGTCGACCTTCTCTAATTCCCGCATATGATTTTCAATGGTCCTGGCTACTTTTGTCCTTGATTTCTCATTTTCCTTAATGCTGGTTTCAATTGAGTCTCTTTCCCGGACCAGTTCTTTATGTCGAAGGTCAAGGGGTTTTTTCTCTTTTTCGATTTCAGAGATTCTCGCTTCCTGATCTTGATTGGCCTCTTCACTCCTGGTTTTGAGTTTTTGAATCTCATCATCCAGTTTCTGGATTTCATGTATTAGTGTGGCTTCATCTTCTTTTAACTTCCTGATTTCCTGGACCTCAGGTTCAATTTCCGGATGAACAATCTGTTTTTCCCATATGGTCTGGCCCAATTGAATCATCAGCCGGGATCTTTCCTGTACTTTCTTTCCTATTCTGGCTTTTAAACGGGCCACCCGAATTTTATTGGCAATCCAGGTAAAAAATTTTTTCAAACCGCCTCTGGCTCTCTTATCCCGAATCAGAATAAAAACCAGAAGTAAAATAACAATGACAACAAGAGACCAGACCACCCACACGGGAACACCCCGGGAAGCGTTTTCCTCCGAACCGGCCACTATTTGATATATAATTGGTCTCATTTTATCACCTCTGTCTCTGAATTTCTTGTTTACATTGTAATGAAAATAAAACTTTTTTCAATATTTTATATAAAAGTAATTCCCCAAATTCTATTCATAATATTGGTATAATCTCCTCAGTAAGGGATTTTGAACGTTAATTTATACAAAATTCAAGGTAATGTTATGAGGGAACGTAAATGGAGGGCCTGGGAACCATCACATATGAAATCTGCGGTCAATAAATGGTGAGCTGTTGACGACAAAAGCGGTGACAACAGGTCGTCATTGCGAATCATTTATAGCAGATGAATATGATGAAGGTCAGGACCGTAATGGTTACCGAACAACACCACCTTGAATTAAAAGATAAAATACCATGGTAACTCCTTTTATAAAAGATAAGTTGAATTTAAAAATCTGATTATTACAGGTGGTCAAATGTGATGCCGGTCTAATTTCAGATTTCCCGAGGCTGCCCGGTGTGCCAGCCGGGCGGGTTCGGGTAAACGATACTTTAAACAACATTTTAAAACCACCCGTATGGAGGAATCAAGGCTCATTTTATGCCCGATCGAAACAAAAACAACCTTCACATTCTCCCGGGTTCGAACAGCAGCCCCGATCACATCATCCTTATCATAGATATACTCAATTGATCCTTTTTCCTTTCCCGGCTCGCTATACTTTCCCCAGAGACGGGACTTGGCACACCCGACGGTAGGACAATCCAGAAGCAAACCCAGATGGGAAGCCAATCCCAACCGCCTGGGATGAGCAATGCCCTGGCCGTCCACCAGAATGATATCCGGATCGATTTTCAACTTTTCAAATCCGTTCAGCAGCAAAGGAATCTCTCTGAAAGAGAGTAATCCCGTGATATATGGAAAATTAACCTCTCCTTCAACAACAATACCGTCAACCAAATCCATCTGCGGATACCTGAAAAGCACGATCGCAGCTCTCCCCTCCCCTTTTTTATAACCGATATCCACTCCCGCAACATAATCGATTTTCCGAAATCCGTCATCATGAGTCACTTCCCTGAACAAACGCTTTTGAATCAGAATCGCCTCTCCGGGGCTCACATCCCAGGGGTGTAAGGTTGAAATCTCATTTAATTTAAAAGAGCCCCCAGCATAACGCAAACAAAATAACAAAGAGTACAATCATCCCCCATTTCACCCGGTTCAACCGGTGGCGTAACCATTGCTGCTCATCAAGGAAATAGGTCTTACCTCCGGCATGGACGACAATCCCCTTTCTGATTAGGTTTCTAAACACCGAAGAATCCTTCAGCTTCAGATCCTGAACGGATTTCGCCAGATCCACGGAACAGGCTCCGGACTGGCGAAATTTTTCAATAATCTCCTTCCGCAACCATAGACCGGGAAACCAGGATTTGCTTGAAACACTCATATCTAAAAAGATGACACATTAAACCCATTATGTCAATACAAAATTACGGGTTGGGTAAAAAGCCCAGGTATTTTTGCCAGTTCTTATTTTTGTCAGCAGGCGATAGCCGGTCACATCCCAGTGAGGCAAAGGCAGAAACAGCCATCAGGGCAGAGAGCTCCCGTTCTCCAATGGCGGTACGGGCCACAAAATCTTCCAGGCTATAATACCCCTTTCCCCTGTCCTGCAGTATTTTTCCGGACAGGCTCTCACCGATCCCCTTTACGAAGATCAGCCCGGTGCGAATACACCCATTTTCCTGTGAAAAACCCGCCGAACTGGCATTGACATCCGGTGGCAAAAAGATGATACCCCCTCGCTTGGCTTCCTCCACATAAAAGGGCAGCGTATAGTATCCCCCACCTGAATTAAACAGGCGGCAGAAAAAAGTGGTGGGATGACTGGTTTTAAACCAGGCGGAAAGATAGGCAGAATAGGCATAAGAAATACTGTGAGCATGGTTAAAGGCATAAAGCGAAAAATCACCGGCTAATTTCCAGAATTTCTCCAGCTCTGGCCGGCTCCAGCCATTTTTTCTACCTCTTTCCAAAAACAAACCCCAGTAATCGCCCCCCTTTCTTTTCTTCAGTTCCCGCCTCACCTTTTCTGAAAATTCCAGGTTCCAGCCGGTAATGGTATGAAGCAGAAGGGATATCTGTTCTTCAAATATGACCGTCCCCCGGGTATGGGGAAAAATTTCCTGAAAAACCGGATGAAAAAGCGGCTTTCTTTCCAGATAGGATTTTTTCATCCCCGACTTTGCCGGGCCGGGACGAATGATAGCGATGGAAATGGCAAGCTCCTGAATATCCCGGGGGCCGGCATTACGAAGATTTTCCCTGGCCAGCGGGCTCTCCAGCTGAAAACAGCCGATGGTCCTGGCCTGACGAATCGTATTCCAGGTTTCCGGGTTCTCGAAAATAATGTTTTTTTCAAAAGCCACAGGGGAAACAACCTCAAATCCCCTGACCCCCAGAAGATCCAGTTTAAAAATTTTTAAACGCTCAATGGTATCCTTGTCCCAGATCACCTGTTCAAACCCATTCGCTGAATGTTCCACCGGAAACGATTTTTTTATCCTCCGGGTTGAAAAAATAACTCCTCCCGGATGCAAGGAAAGCTCTTTGTAAAATCCTTCCAGGAGAGCCGCATGGTTGTATACCTCTCCCACCCTCCCCTTTCCCTTTCCTCGCAACTCGGAAGGAGAAGCAAACATCGGCAACTCTTTGCCGAGACGATGGGCTTCTTCAGGGCTAAACCCATATGAACGGGCCACCTCATAGAGGGCTGAACGGGCCCTGAAGAACTTATGAGTGGACAGGAAAGCCACCTTATCTTTATAGCTCTCAAACACCCAGTTCAGAACCTGGAGGCGCCTCGAGGAATCGATATCAATATCAATATCCGGCAGGTCTTCTCTTAAACTGTTAACAAAGCGCTCAAACAGGAGATTATATTTCAGGGGATTTATTCTGGAAAGTCCCAGTAAATATAAAATAAATGAAGAAGCGGCTGAGCCCCGCAGATTAAAATAAATCTTGTTGACCCGGCAATATGAACCAATTTCCGCTGCGATGAGAAAATAGGAAGAAAATTCCATGTCCTTTATTATCTTGAGCTCCCTGAAAGTCCGCTCCTTTTCAGCAATTTTCAATCTTTTTCTTCTCATTTCTGCATTGACCACTTCTTCTAATATGGAATAACTGCTTTCCATATTTTCAAAAATCCGAGAGAAATCAAACCCTATCCGGGAAGCGATTTTAAAGGTATTTCTCATGGCCTGTTTACCAATGTTTCCCCATCGCTTCAATACAGCGCGATCATCAATGGGGCCGTGTAGAATCACCTTATGCTGTGTCCCTCCATTGAGCATTTCCGGCAACGGCCGGTGGCCAAACACCGCAGCGGCAACCAGATAATTCCTGGGATGGTCAATCCATTTTATTGATTGGGCCCATACCAGGGGAATTTTTTTCTTCTGAGCCAGATCAATCATCCAGGACTTGCTGTCCCACTCAAGCCCCAGATAGAAATTTTCTGCCGGTACCTGTTTCTCAATATTCATGATCGCGGCAGTCCGCTGGACCGTGCCTCGGGGTATATCGGTACTGCAGGGGATGAGAATAGCCACGACATTCTGCATCTTTGAAAATATTTTGGTGTTAAAAGAAGAAACAATCGAAAAATACCCGTCGGCATTTATCGGGAACATCACCAGAGAGCCCAGCCGCTGTAATTTGATTTCCATTCCTAACAGGGGTTTTAAACCACGGGTGTTTGCCTCCCGATAAAAATGTTCCCAGCCGATCACGGAAAAGGGATCTGACAGGGCAACATAAGGCACCTTACTGACTTTGAGAAAATCTGCAAATTCCGCCGCATGAACCGCACCTTTCCCCCGGGAAAACACCGAATGAACCCGTAAGGGAATATATTTCATTTCGACACCTGCTTCGGACAATTACTCTGTTCGCCTTTTGTTCGCTTTTATAATATAGTATACTTTTCACCCTTTGTCAACCGGTTTTTAAAATTCAATGTTCGGAGGTCGGTGATCGGTTAGTCTCCCACATCTAGAGACCTCTCGTACTCGGCGTGTATAAATGTAGAAGTGTTTAAACTGGAACTCCATTCAGAGGGACCTTTGCTGT
>DAOWKX010000049.1 GCA_030639705.1 Candidatus Aminicenantota bacterium | reverse complement strand
TTTTTGCTTTCCGTCAACTGCGTGACTTTATCGGATTCGATATCATAACTGTAAAGATTGAGGGTTCCATCCCGATCTGAGGAAAAGCAAATCGTATCTCCAATCCACATGGGGTCCCGTTCACTTCGTTTGCCCGGAGCTATTTTTCTGGATTCATAGGTTTTCAAGTCGAAAATATACAGATCCTGGGCCCAGCCACCCTGGTACCGCTTCCAGGTTCGAAAATCCCTGCAAAGGGGAGAGTAAACCATTTTTTCACCATCCGGAGAAAAATCACCGGCCCCGGAAGAAGGCATGAGCAGTTTTTCGGGTAAACTGCCTCGATGACTGACTGTATACAGTGCGGTCTCTACACTTCCGCCATTGGCATCCCGAAGGGATCGGAAAAGCACTTTTTTTCCATCCGGTGTCCAGCCATATACCTGGTTGTCATATCCCCAGCGGGGTGGAAGAGGACCGCGAGCCGGATAGAAAGTGAGTTTCCTGGGAACTCCTCCTGTGCATGGAATCACATACACCTGTTCATCTCCGTCATACTGACCGGTAAAGGCAATCCATTTTCCATCCGGAGAAAATTTGGGAAATAACTCCTGACCGACATGAGCAGTCAGACGTACTGCCAGTCCACCGGATGTTGATGCTTTCCATAAATCACCCCCATAGCAGAATACCACTTCATTGCCATGAACATCGGGAAAACGCAATAACTTGGTTTGTCCATAGCCAAATCCTCCAGTAACAAACAGGGATATCATCAGGAAAAAAAATAACAACCTATACCATTTAATTTTCATTTTACCTCCTGTATTTTTAGATTTGCTTTTGAGATCCATTTTTTAGTTTAAAAACCAGGAATTCATATAATTAATTATACCTGGATTTTTAAAAAAAGTTTTGGTTTTGGTCCCGGTAATCACTGATTGAAAAATTATCCGAAACCAATAAAATGACTTTTGTTCATTTTTCAAGGCTCTCTTTTATACTCTCCGATATATCTTGATTTTTTTATAATGCATCTGGATTCTTTTAGACCCGCTTTGTCCATATGGGTTCTTATCTCTTCAATGGCAATTCCATGGCTGGGTCTGGTGGGTTCATATATAAATAAGCGACCGGAATTTCTTAATTTTTTTGCCAGCGAATGAACAGTGGATTCTCTCTGCTCCGGATGAATATCATGAATCACATGAACAATGGAGATCACATCAAATGCATTATCCGGAATATTCAACTTTCGAATATCTCCTTGCAAGCAGCGAACATTTTTATACCGGGAAAGTCTTTTTTGGGCCTGATTGATCCAGTACTCTGAAAGATCGGTACAGGTAATCGAACCATTATAATTTAATTTTTTGGCAATATATTGGGCTCCGGCGCCACCTCCGCATCCAAAATCAAGCACATCTTCATCACCTTCTAAATTAAAGAGAGATATGAAGGGATTGTAAAGCAGAAAGCCGAGAAATCCTTTTAACGCATCCTCCAGTTTAAATAATGGAGATGTATTTTCAAAATCAACCTCAGTAAATTTGTAATTCATCATTTCCTCCTCTTATAAAAGACGGTATTTCCTGATATTTATTTCATTTTTTCTAAAAATTACCTTGAACCCTGCTCTTCTGTTCTGGTATGTGCCACTTAATTTATATATTGAAACATGAATTAATATAATAAAAGATTGGGAGACAGGGCAATTTAATTCAAAATATAAAAAAATGATTTTCTTACAAGATCATTAAAAATCAATACCCTAAAGCTGATCCCCTGATTACAAATGAGTCAAGCAAAGACCTGACCCCTTTTCTTACATAATATCAATATCTTTTAAAATAACTTTTCTTTCAAAAGTCAACTGAACAATATTTTTTGATAGATCTAATCCCTTTTTTCTCAAATCAACTAAAATGCAATCATCATTACAATCCATATTTTCTATTAGTTTATAATTTAGATATAATTTTACTTTCCCAAAATATTTTTGAGATAATTTAAAATATATTCTGTTTTTTCTTAAGTGATAAAAAGAGTAAGTTCTGATAATGTTTTTAATTGGGACAAATTCCTGTATTTTGATTAATACCTGTGAATCGTTGGCGAAAATTATTTTAGCATAATTCTTAACAGATTTTGCTTTTTTAATAAGATCTTGTTTGTTGTAAATCAACTTAGCTGGGAGATATTTTGCTATTAAATCAAAATGATAGATCAGGTAATTTACAGAATAATTATTAATCAAATGTTTTAAAACGGGTTTTGATAATAACTTAGTTTGATAATATCCGATTATTCTTCTTAATTCATTATAGTATTTTACTGGTTTGATTGAAATTTTTCCGTTTAACAGGTAATTTTGATGTAACTTCCAATTCTTCATATAATACGCATTTCGTTGCTTTATCGCAAAAAAATAAGGTACTTCAAGGATAATTTTATTCTTTTTGAATGGGATCAATTTATAAACACTATTAATATTCTTGTTCGGTTCCCTTTTGGCAACATTTAATTCATTTGGTTTAAAGAATACATAAGGCTTGTACTTGTTTTCAAATAAAATTAATACTAATAATATTATTATAATTAAATACTTTTTTTTGTTGGAGTACTCTTTCCAATTCTTAAAAAAAATATTAGCTCCTATGGCAGCAAGAACAATAAAAAAGGGTAAAATAGATAAAGCAGCTCTTCCTATAAATTTCAGCCCGCCAACTGGCACTAAAAAATAGATTATTTCAAATAGTGAAATATTTGTCCCTAACCCAAATTGTAAATGGTTGAAACCAATCAAAAAAAGAGCATACGTAGAAATTGATAAAACAGTAAGCCTTTCCCATTTATTCAATTTCTCCCAAGATTTAATTACCAGAAAAAGAAGAAAAAAAAGAAAAAGAAAGAAAAGAATATCTAAGACTAATAAATTAATGAATACCAGGATTGACATGCTAAGTATGAAACAAAGCAAAACTGCAAAAATTAACGTCTTATATTTCTTTAATTTATAGAAAAAGGGAATTAGTATGAAGATTGTAAATATGAATCCAGGGAATAGATAGGTATTATTCTTATAAAAAAAAGGCCTTAATATTTTTGAATATCCGAAAATAGATGTGGGGTTGACAAGTTCTTTGTCAAATGTTTTTTGAACAGATATATTTTGAGTAACAAACGGATAAAAAGCCAAAACTATAAAAAGAGCTGCTATAAAAAAAACAATCACAAGAATTTTCAATCTGGAAGTATCAATGATTTTTAATATCAGTGAAAATATTATAAAAAAGGGAATCATAATTCCCCATAATATTAATCCACTATAAACTGAAGCAAAAAACTGAAATAGAGAGAATATTGCTGCAAGTATTGCAAAAAACTTTTTATTAGTTTTAAAATATTTTATTAAAAAAAAGAAAACAAAGGGAATATAAAAAATACTAAGAAAATTAATCCAAACAAAATGAATAGATTTCATTGGATGAATAATAAATAAAACAGAGAAAAGTATTGAAAATAAATTATTTTGACTTATTTCCTTAGCCAAAAGAAAGGATCCAAATGCACCCAAAACTAACGATAAAATGATATATAAAAATGTACTTTGTTCTAAAGTCAATCCAAATACATCAAATGCTTTATAAAAAATTGCAACTCCAAAAAGCGGGTGAGTTTTTGCTAATGTGTAAGATAAAGGATATAGAAACGGAAGATGGTAGAATTGACTGAAAGAAGTATTATTTAAATAAGTAATAATACTGACAATATTAACTAAATCTCCATGTATTTTATTTGTTGAGAATAAATAAAATAAATGGGGAAAAGTTATAAAGCATATAAATATAAAGAAAATAATAATAGTTGAATATTTTAGTATTTTTTTTTTGACCATGCTGCTGTGAATTTTAACCAAGAACTAAACCATGAACAAAATAGGAAACACCATAATAAAATCCTTCTTTCATCTTAATCTATATTAGAAAAATTATCCTAAGTTGTCAAATGATAACTGTAATAATATAAATCAATATCCCAAAACTGATCCCCTGATTACAAATGAGTCAAGCAAAGACCTGACCCCTTTGTATAACCCCGTGCAGAATTTTGCTTAATTCTATTATATTGTATGGTTTTGTGATGACACCACTGAATCCATATTTCTTAAAATTAGCCATTACTGGCGCATTGGAATAACCACTCGATACAATTGCTTTAACGTCAGGGTCTATCTTTAGAATTTCCTTAATCGTTTCCTTACCACCCATCTCACCAGGAACGGTTAAGTCCATTATTATAGCATCAAATGGCTCAGTAGATTCTAAAGCCTTTTCATATACCTTTATCGCCTCACCGCCATCACTGGCAAATTCTACCTTATAGCCAATCTTTTCAAGTAACTTACCTCCAATATTCCGTACCGCCTCTTCATCATCCATTAACAATATCTTACCAGTACCAGCAATGAGTTTTTCTTCAACACCTTGCTTTTTCAAAATTTCTTCTGAAGAGGCAGGAAGATATATATGAAAGGTTGTTCCAACACCTAACTTTGATTCAACAGTAATATAGCCACCATGACTTTTAATTATAGAGTAGGATATAGCAAGACCAAGACCACTATCCTTCTGTTTTGTAGTAAAATAAGGATCAAATATCCTTTTTAAGTGTTCTGCTGATATTCCAATCCCCTCATCTGCTATGCTCAAATTCAAATACCTTCCTTTCTCTAAAGGAAGAGCATGTTCTTTACCTACAACAGTAATATTACCAGCATCCACTTTTATCAAACCACCCTCAGGCATTGACTGATCAGCATTAATAATCAGATTACTGATAACCTGATTTATCTGACCTATGTCAACTTCTACAGGCCAGACATCATCTGGAATAGAAAATTCACATTTAACATTAGAACCCCTAAGGATAAAACTAACCGTATCCTTTATCACCTCAGTAATAGAAGTAGTCTCTTTAACAGGAACTCCACCTCTGGAAAAGGTGAGTAATTGCTGGGTTAAATCCTTTGCTCTAAGGGCTGCCTTCTCAGCATCTCGTAGTTCTTTAAAAATTTCACTTTTAGGATCCGCACTCATTTCTGCAAGGGATATATTACCAATAATTGCAGTTAGAATATTATTGAAATCATGTGCAATACCGCCTGCAAGTATACCAATAGACTCGAGTTTGCTAGCCTTTAGAATTTCTCCCTCCATCCTCTTTCGTTCAGTGATATCTTGACCCTGGGCAATAGTAGCGAGTAGTGTTTTACCATCCTCACTATATATATTTGCAGAATTCCAAAGAGCCATACGTATTTCCCCGTCCTTTTTTAGAATAGGAATCTCCACGGTTTCCCAGTACTCTCCCTTCGAAGCATTATTAATCTTCTCTAGGGAATCAGAACGGGTTTCTTCAGGAAATAATACATCCAGCGATTGTTCCATGATCTCTTCCTCGGTCCAACCACTCATTTTTTCAAAAGCCTCATTGAAAATGGTTACTCGTTTATCTGGGTCCCATACAATAATAGGAGCATTGGCATACCTGATTAAATTATTAAGATAGTCGCTGGTTTCTCTGAGTTCTCTTGTTTTCTTTGCTACCTCAAGTTCTAAGGAATGTGACCAGCGATGAGAGATTATAAAAAAGAATATTCCCCCTATTATCAGTGCCAGGATAACAAAACCTAAAGTATAATATTCAGAGCGTTTGGCTATGTGAATAATCTCTTCCACTTCACTAACAGGGGCACATACAGCTACAGAGTATATGTCTCCATTAATATGCATGGGTGTGTAGGCAATAAGTTTTTCAATTTTTCCCTTCTTTCCCCGATGCAAACCAGAAATGTAACGACCTACCGCTTCTTCTCCTTCCATCATTTTCCGCTGGATTTGCTTAATTTCTTTATGGGAAATTTTGGGATTTTTCTCCCTTCGTACCTCAAATGCATCCCGATAAGTAAATCCCTTCTCGTAATGTGAAATAAAGATACCGTCTTCATTCAACAACCACGCGTAGCCACTCTTACCTGATACGATGGGAAAGATAAAATTCTCTACAATCGTGTGTGGATCAAATGAACCAACTACAATCCCACAGAATCTACCCGTTACTGGTTTACTTGAGTCAACAGGGGTTATAATAATCCCGGCCACTTTCCCGACTTTAACGGTTTTTGTCTTGTGTGTCAGATAGACTGGAGCTGCAATTCTGATTCGTATCTCACCCTGTTCATTAACAATCAAATTGGAGATGCTAATTTGTCCTGTTTCCTTTGCATTCTCAAAGTAATCCTCTTTGCTATAATCACTACCAATAAATCCTCCTCTCCAGCCCTCAAATGGGTAAATTATCTGGAGGATGCCATTACTATCCAACAGTCGAATAGAGGTTCTCGATGGTAAACTCCTTTGTGTATACTGTATACATTGTAAAGCCAGAGGAGTCATCTGCTGGATGGTAGGTAATTTCGCTAGTGACAACAATGCAGCACATAAATCTCTAAAATAAGCTTCTATGCCAGTGGCAGCCGAACGGGCTAATATTAACTGATGTTGGTTGAACTGCTCTGTAGCAATCTTTTTAGTCTCTCGATAGTTCTGTCTACCGAGAAAAATTATAATACATACAACAATGACTGTTATAGCTACAATAAAAGCCTGTAGCCAGAGTGGAGGTCCCTTACCACTTTGAGATAAATTCTTTAAAGACATATCATAACTTCCGTTATGAGAAATATTACACCATTATAATTATAAATTATTTCTGGGCAGAAAACTACTTCATTAGATAAAATGCCCTTAATATACATATTCCCGCTCTTCAATGTTTAAACTTTTCTGTTATTATTATATCACAACAAATTATAAGAGTCGGGAATCTCTTTCAATCCCAATCCTTAGATCTTGAAATATATCCCCGGTGACTGCGCCACTTAAAATCATCCAGGTTTTTAACCAATTTCGCACGGAGAGGATTTCTTTTGACTCCTTTCATTTGACAATATCCCAAAGCTGATCCCCTGATTACAAATGAGTCAAGCAAAGACCTGACCCCCTTTTTTTTGTTCGATATTACAATCTCGTACCTTTTCCTTGTACTTAATTGCAATAACGGGCGAATATAAGCTGATACTAAATTATATTATGAACAGAATATGGAATTGAACAGAATCATTATCATTCAGGAGGCCCTATGAACCATCCATTAACAAAGAAATTTTTTTGTCTCTTTCTTGGTTTGGTGCTTTTCAACTCCCTGTTTGCCAGAAAGGAAAAATGGGAGTGGAAGCAGAAAGCCATCAAAGCGATTCGACTCGTTGAAAAAGTAATCCTGGACGGTCAGCTCAAGGAAAAGGTCTGGCAGGGAAAGAGTATTACCGGATTTACCCAAGTCGACCCGGATGACGGCCAGCCACCTACCGAAAAAACCGAGGCCTGGCTGGCCTATGATGACAATGCCATTTATGTGGCAGCCCGGATGCACGATTCCGAGCCGCAAAAAATCATCAGACTGCTGGCCCGGAGAGATGATTTTGTAGATGCCGACTACTTTCTATTCTATGTGGATCCCTACTATGACCGGCGCAGCGGTTTTAAATTTGCAGTCAATCCCTCGGGCTCCATTGCCGACTGGACCCTGTACAATGACAGCTGGGATGACAGCTCCTGGGATGGGATCTGGGAATCCAGGACCCGAATTGATGAAAAAGGGTGGACAGTCGAAATGAGAATACCCTTTGACCAGTTGAGGTTCAAACGGAAAGAGGACGGGGAATATACCTGGGGGGTTAATTTCAAACGCTATATTAAAAGAAAAAATGAAATCGTCATTTATTCCTGGTGCCCCAAAAACGAGAGCGGTGTGGTCTCCCGTTTTGCCCGGATGAATGGCATGAGTGGGATCAAACCCAAGAAACTCTTTGAATTGACTCCCTACCTGGTGGGCAAGGCCGACTTCAGCACCGAGGAAGAGGGAAATCCCTTTGCCACAGGAAAGGATTTTTCAGCCGACAGCGGGGTGGATATCAAATACGGCCTTAAAAGCAACCTGACTCTGGATTTGTCCATAAATCCGGATTTCGGCCAGGTGGAAGTCGATCCGGCCGTGATTAATCTCAGTGCAGCTGAAACCTACTACAGTGAAAAGAGGCCATTTTTTATCGAAGGTGCCAACATATTCAGGTTCGGCATCGGTGGTGCCACCAGCAGAATCGGTGCCGACTGGGGAGATCCACGTTTTTTTTATAGCCGAAGAATCGGTCATGCTCCCCAGGGATCTGTTGATACCGACGGGTATATCTGGTATCCGGACATGACCACCATTCTGGCAGCCGCCAAGGTAACCGGTAAAATCGGAAAGGAATGGAATCTCGGTTTTATGAATGCCATTACCCAGAGGGAATATGCCCGGATTGACCTTGATGGGGAAAGATCCCGGGTTGAAGTGGAGCCATTTTCCAATTACACGGTTCTACGGTTGAACAAAGAATTCAATGAGGGCAAACAGGGCCTGGGTTTCATTGCCACCTCGGTGCTCAGAGGCCTGCGC
>DAOWKX010000028.1 GCA_030639705.1 Candidatus Aminicenantota bacterium | reverse complement strand
TTACCATGAACCTGGAACGCGATAAAAATGATTATTTAACTTTTAAAAATGACGAGGGGAAGATCCGGGTCTTTTCAGGCATTCAGCCCTCAGGAGAAGTTCATATCGGAAACTATCTGGGAGCAATCTCCAACTGGGTGACCCTTCTAGATAAATACCAATGCATCTTTTGTATCGTGGATCATCATGCCACCACTATCCAGTATGACCCTCATGAAATGCCCAAACATATCTTTAATGCCGCGGTTGCCAATATGGCAGCCGGTCTGGATCCTGAACGCTGTATTTTTTTTGTACAGAGTCATGTACCACAGCATACGGAACTGGCCTGGATTTTTAATACAATTACACCTTTCGGCGATCTCTCCCGAATGACCCAGTTTAAACAAAAAGCCAGGGAACATTCCGATAATATCAATGTGGGCTTATTTACCTATCCGGTCCTTCAGGCAGCGGATATTCTGCTGTATAAGGCCAGTTTGGTTCCGGTGGGGGAGGACCAGGTCCAGCATATCGAACTGGCTCGCGAGGTTGCCCGAAAATTTAATTCCCGTTTCGGAAATGTTTTCCCCGAGTGCCGAGCTAAAATCACTGAGGCCAAGCGAATCATGGGGCTGGACGGTGAAAGCAAAATGTCCAAAAGCCTGGAAAATACCATCGGTCTCCTGGAACCTCCAGGAAATATCTGGCAAAAACTGGCCCCGGCCAAAACCGATCCCCGGCGAAAACGCCGGAGTGACCCGGGGATACCTGAAGATTGTAATATATTTTCCAGTTATCACCGCTATATTTCTCCTGACCAAGACCTGAATTGGGTTCGAAAGGGTTGTACCAGCGCCAGTATCGGTTGCCTGGAATGTAAGAAAAAACTGGCAGATAACCTGGAAAAAATAATTGGCCCCATACGGGTCAAAGCAGAAAATTTGAAGAAATCCCCCGATTATGTAATAGATGTCCTGAACCAGGGAGCCCGGAAAGCCAGAGAAATAGCCGAACCCTTGATGGTTGAGGTATACCAGGCCATGGGGCTTGGACTGAGCCAAATGATGAATTCTTTCCATGCTAAAAAATGATAACATCAGCCGAGTAATAGAACTCTTAAGTAAATCTAATAACATTCTATTCATTACCGGTGCGGGTATTTCTGCTGATTCCGGATTACCAACTTACCGAGGTATTGGTGGATTATACAATAATCAGCCGGTTGAAGAAGGCATGCCTGTTGAAATGGCTCTCTCCGGAGAGATACTCCAATCCCATCCGGAAATCACCTGGAAATATGTTTACCAGATTGAGGAAAAGTGCAGGGCTGCCAGATTTAACCGGGGGCACCAGGTTATTGCAGAAATGGAGAACCATTTTGAACGGGTATGGACCCTGACTCAGAATGTAGATGGATTCCACCAGGCTGCCGGATCTCAAAAAGTGATCAATATTCACGGAGATCTCCATCAATTACTATGTTCACACTGTGGATGGAACAAAAGAGTAGATGATTTTAGTTCGCTGTCAATCCCTCCGGTTTGCCCCGAATGTAATGCCATCGTACGCCCGGACGTGGTGTTTTTCGGTGAAAAATTACCCCAACACAGTGTGAAAATTTTATCATTAGAACTCGACAAGGGATTTGATATGTATTTTTCCATTGGAACCTCCAGTGTGTTTCCCTATATCATACAACCCATACTTATGGCTCGACGCCAGGGAAAAACCACTATTGAAATCAATCCCGGTCAGAGTGAAATTTCTGATTTCGTAGATATTAAAATCAACCATGGAGCTGCTGCTGCACTGGATTCGATATGGACCCAATATCAGAAAAGATATTTATATTAAACAATTTCAGTGAAATAATCATATCAAGGCCAAGCAATGAATATTGACATCCTTCGGGTTTCATGCAAAAATCAATCTTTGGATTATTACCATCCGGATTCATAATAAGAATGACCATTCAGATCGATCAAATTATCAGGTCAAACCGTAAAAGCATTGGACTGGAAATTTCTCCTGATGCCCGGCTGATTGTAAGATCTCCGTATTTTACCCCAAGAAAATTTATTGAAAGGATCGTTGATCAAAAAAAAATCTGGATCTTATACAAGCAGGACCAAGCCCGGGAGATTGCTAAACATATCCCGATAAAAAAATTCATTCAGGGTGAACCATTTCTTTATCTGGGAAAAACATTTCCCTTATATATTACTGACCACTCACACTCAGCATTGATGTTTAATGGAAAAACGTTTTCCCTGAGAAAAAAAAATTTGGCAGAAGCAAAGGCATTTTTCACCCAATGGTATAAAAAACAAGCCTTAAAAATATACCGGGACAGAATTGCCCGGTATGAAAAAATGACAGGTATAATCTCCAATCAACTGGCTCTTTCCAATGCCAGAAAACGATGGGGCTCCTGCAATTCAAAAGGGAATCTTATTATTAACTGGCGATTAATCATGGCTCCCCAGGATATTAGTGATTATGTGATTGTCCATGAACTCATTCATATCGAGGAAAAAAACCATGGCAAGAGATTCTGGAGTAAGGTAGAGACCATACTCCCCCAATATAAACTGTATAAAAAATGGTTAAGAGAAAAAGGCCACCTATTAACCTTATAAAGGAATATCCGTTTGGACGCTGGCTTTTTGATATGAATTTCCAGTAAAAATAAAACCAAGTCATATGACAATCATAAGAAAAAATTTGAATTTTTTTTAATAAAATGGTATTAATCTATTTTACAACAATTAAATTCAGAAAATGAGGTAAAAAATATGGCGCTTAGCAAAAAAGATTTTGATTTGAAAAACATTAATTCAGATAAATTTTCCACCTTTGATTTTGTCAATTTTGAAAGTGATGATATGTTTGAAGTATCTGAATATTTTTGGGAATATGTACAGGACTTTGCCAGAAAAAAATATTTGGTTTATGGTCAACCCATTTCCAGCGCGCCTACACCTGAATTTGATGTCCTTGACAGAAACACCAATACTGTACGCAAATTCCTCAATTTCTGTTCCTATAATTATCTGGGCTATTCTTTCCACCCTGAGGTCAAAAAAACAGTCCAGGATACAATCTCAAAATATGGCACCGGTGCGGTCTCTGCTCCACTGCTCAGTGGATATTATGACCTGACCCAAAAACTGGAAGAATCCATTGCCCAGTTCAAGGGCCAGGAGGCAGCCGTGGTTTTTCCCACCGGATACAGTGCCAACCTGGGAACCCTCTCAGGTATATTGAGATCCGGAGATGTGGCGGTAATGGACATACTGTCACACGCCTCAATATATGATGGTGTTTTCCTGTCCGATGCAGATTATAAGGTTTTCGCCCATAACAATCCCCGACACCTGGAAAAAGTACTACAAAGTCTATCCGGTAAACGGGTAATTGTCTGTATTGAAGGGGTTTATAGTATGGATGGAGACCTGGCCAATTTACCGGAAATTGTGCCCATCTGTAAAAAATACGGAGCGAAAATTTTACTGGATGAAGCGCATGCAACACTCGTCTTTGGAGAGAGAGGTGGTGGTGTGGGCGAACACTTTGGGGTTGAGGACGATATCGACATCACCATCGGAACCTTCAGTAAAGCCTTCGGAGCCATAGGAGGTTTCGCATCCGGTAATATGAAATTAATGACTTATTTAAGAATGAGCGCCCGATCCTATGTTTTCTCATGTGCCATGGCTCCTCATACAGCCGCCGGTATCTTAAAGGTGATGGAGTTGTATCAACAGGATAAGTCCAACAAAATCAAATTATGGGAGAACACCCACTATATACAAAAGAGACTCACGGAAGCAGGCCTGGATATCGGTGACACCAAATCACAAGTTATTCCAGTAATGACCGGTGAGGATATGAGACTTCGGGAAATCAGCAAACGCATCATGGCAAAAGGTCTTTATACCGGAATAGTGACATTCCCGGCGGTTCCTAAAAAGCGCACCCGCCTGCGGTTATCCATCTCCTCAAACCACACCAAAGAACAGATGGACCGATGTGTAGATATTATTAAAGAAGCTTTCGATGAAATAAAGAACTGGACTCCCGGGAATTGATAATCCAGTTGTCTAAAAATAATACGGTTTCAAACTTAATCTTTTTATCACGTGATACTTAAAAAATAAATGAGGGAAAAATAAAAAAAATTAGTCTACCTGCTTGACAATTACCTTCTGATGGACATCCCCGTTTACTATTGGACAAAAAATAACAGTAAAATATTAATTAATAAAAAGATTTTTTGAGGAAAAATTGGGATCGCTGGTGAGATTAATTCCCAATTTTTTCAGACCGGCCTCATCTCCGGGTGAGGGCATATGGGTCATGTGAGCCTCACAATTTCTGATTTTTTTTAATTTTTCCATTGCCACCAGGGCAGCCGGATTACTGGTGGCACTAATTCCCAGTGCAATCAGGGTTTCATCCAGATTCAAACTAACTTTTCTTCCATCTAAAACATTTTTTTTTAAATAACTCAGAGATTCAATAATATTTTTAGGTAATAATGGGATGTCATCCGGAATGGCAGCCAGTTCTTTTGCCGCATTTAAAATAAGGCTGGATGCCGCATGCATCAGAGGAGAATTTTTTCCGGTTACAATGCTCCCATCAGGGAGCTGCATCGCAGCCCCACAAAAAATACCGCTGCTTCCCTTTCCCTCGGTTTTCTGAGCTTCAGCCGCAGCCTTACGCGCAGGTTTTACCACCTGGCGATCTTCTACAGTGACTCTTAAATTTTCCATCAACAATTCCAACCTCTGAACTGTTTCTTTTTCTACTAAACCCATGGAATATTCACAGACATAACGAAAATATCTTCTGATGACCTCCTGAATAGCGGCTTCTCTAACGATTTTATGGTTGATTATCCCAAATCCAACTCGATTCACTCCCATATCAGTGGGGGATTTATAGGGCAAAACATTCCCGGAAATTTTTTCCATGATTCTTTTAAGTAAAGGAAATGCCTCAACATCCCGATTGTAATTCACTGTTTTCTGGTTGTAGGCATCCAGATGAAAATGATCAATTAAATTAAAATCTTTGATATCTGCAGTGGCCGCTTCATAGGCCACATTCACCTCATGCTTGAGGGGAAGGTTCCAGATGGGAAAGGTTTCAAACTTTGCATAACCGGCCTGAATCCCATTATTGTGGTCATGATACATCTGAGAGAGGCAGGTGGCCAGTTTCCCACTGCCAGGCCCCGGGCCGGTGACCACCACGATAGGTTTTTTGGTTTGAATATACAGATTGTCACCATATCCTTTATCACTAACAATCACATCAATATCAGTGGGATATCCTCTGGTATATTTATGGGTAAAAACCTTGATATCCCGGCGCTCCAGCTTATTTTTAAATATCTGGGCAGCAGGTTGATTTTCAAAACGAGTAATGACCACAGCGGATAATGAAATCCCCCATTCCTTTAAATCATCAATTAGTTTTAAAACATCGGAATCATAGGTGATGCCAAAATCTGCCCGAATCTTTTTTCGTTCGATATCACCGGCATATATACACAGAATCACATCGGTCTTATCTTTTATTTCTTGCAGCAATTGAATCTTAACATTTGGATCAAAACCCGGTAAAACCCGGGCCGCATGGTAATCATACAGAAGTTTACCGCCAAATTCCAGATACAATTTTTCACTGAACCTTTCCATTCTCTGAAAAATAGCCTTTGTCTGTTCTTTCAAATATTTTTCATTATCAAAGCCAATTTTTTTTTCCATACCCCATTTTACCTTCCAGGAAACAAGGGGTCAAGACTTTAATTGGAAAGAACTCACAACCGGACGGTTGATTCACGGCATACGGCAACGACCTGTAAAGACATAAACTATTTTCAAATGGTTGACAACCAAATAAAAAAAAATGATTTTTTTAGGCAAAGCCTCTGTGTTAACCTAAATGTGGATGGAGATAAAAATTTGGGATTATGAATATAAAAAGATAGAATCTATAATTATTAATAAATTAACTTCTATGTTATAAATTAACCTTCTGAATTCTTCGGAATCAGGCTCCTACAAACTGAAATTCTACAGGGTGGCTTGTTGGTCTTGTGGTTTTTTTATTTTTACTTCTTTTATATTTTTCATAATAGCGCATTTCCAACTTCATAAATTTGTCCAGATCCATGGGATATGGTTTCTTTTCCATATATTTATTGAATTTAATAAAATACTGGGCATCAAGATCATCATCTAGGTTATCTAATAGTCTTTTCATTTTTTTACTCCTATTTGATATATAGTGTCGCAAGATGAATTTAAAATAAAGATTTTATTAATTTTTGGTTAACAAAAAAAATCAAAGAATTCTTCCTTAACTTTCTCCTAACCCAAGTAATTTTTACGGTGGGGTGACCGGGGGGGTGACGGTGCTTGATTCTCGGTGGGGTGACGGTGCTTGTATTCTTGTAAATATATTGTTAAAATAGATTCATGAGAAGAGCTAGGATAACTTACAAAGGTGCTTTTCATCATGCGATGAACCGAGGACATGAGGGAAAGAAAATCTTTTTAAAGGATTCGGAAAAGAATTTATTTTTAGAACTATTAAAAGAAACTGCAAAAGGATACCGTATCAGAATTTTTACCTATTGCATAATGGATAATCACTACCATTTGGTATTGGAAAACAGTTCAGGTCGGATGTCAGAATTTTTTAAAAAGCTTAATGGACAATACGGGAGGATTTATCGGAGAGAGAATAAAGGGAAGGGGTATGTGTTTCAGGATAGATTTAAATCAAAGATCATTCAGGATGATTCCTATCTGATAATGGTTATGGGGTATGTATTGAACAATCCAGTAAGAGCTGGTTTGGTAACCGATTTTTTAGATTATCAATGGTCAAGTTCATCTTTATATTTCAAAGAAGATACTTCGGATATAGTGGATAATAAATATGTTGAAGCCCTCTATGGTTCCTTTTATAACATGTCGGATCAGATCAGGAATTTAACAATCAAAGAATTGCCTGTGATTCTAACAAGAGTTGGAGAAATTATAGGTGGAGAAGAGTTTGTTGTAGAATCTTTGGAGAAATTCAATCGTCGGAAACCGAATGATCAAGTAGAAGAGTATAAGAGAATAGATGATTATTATTTTGATTCTGTGGAAAAAGTATTTTATGAATTTAAAAAGATACATAAAATAAATGTTTTTGATATTGACACAAAATCTTATAAAGGTAAACGATTGAGAGGTGAATTACTTGTTTATTTGAAGGATAATGCAGGATTAACATATGGAGAGATAAAAAAAGTACCTATCTTTAGTGACCTTAAAATCAGTTCCTTAGGGTGGATTTACAAAAACGCAAAAATCCGGTTGAAAAACTAATTTGATATAAATACAAGTTTACAAGCACCGTCACCCTCTCCACCCTCTCTTCAAAAGGTTGACAACCGATTCGGGGAAAAATATTTTTTATTCCGAATTAAGGTTATCAAAAATGAATCCAGTTATTAAAATAAATCATCTAAAGATCCAGGTTGAAAAATAAAAATCATTTTGCTACCATGAAAACAGAAAAAAAATTTCAATCCGAATTTTTAGGAGGTAATGATGAAAAAAATAAGCAGACGCTCATTTCTCAGGACATCTGCCATGGCTTCCATTGCCACCGCAGCAGTTCCATTAATCCCCCAGGGATTAAATGGCCCTACTGTCACATCTGCTCCGGGTTATTTTGAAAAAGAATTTGGAATTAATGACCTGCTGTGCCAGAAAGTACTGGCAAAAGCCCTGTCAAAAGGGGGAGATTTTGCAGACTTATTTTTCGAACATTCCATTGGAAACTGGGTGAATCTGGAAGATGGCAAGGTTAATCAAGCCTACAGTGTGGTTGAATTAGGAGTGGGTATCAGGACTGTAAATGGAGATCAGGTGGGTTACGGATTTACCCAGGTGCTGAATGAAAAATCCATGCTGGATGCTGCGGCAACTGCTGCTACCATCGCATCCGGAAAAGCAAAAAAGCCTGCTGAAAAATTTGTTCGGCAAAAAATCAACAATTACTATCCACTGAAAAAACTCTTGACTTCTATTCCCCTGGAATCCAAACTCCCGCTGGTTCAGGCCGCCAATGACAGTTGTTTTGCCCTTTCTCCCCACATCATAAAAGTCAGCGCCGGATTTCATGACCGTCAAAAACGTATTATGATAGTAACCAGTGAGGGCATCAAAACCGAAGATCTGATACCGAAAAATTATCTTTATGCAACCGTGGTAGCAGAAAAAAACGGGAAACGGGAACGGGCAGGCTGGAATCTGGGTGGCCGACACGACTTCTCTTATTACACCATGGACGTGGTAAAAGAAATCAGCAAAACCGCTGTTGACCGGGTCCTCATCCTTTTTGACACGGTTCAGGCACCGGCCGGAGAAATGCCGGTGGTACTGGGTCCGGGCATACCGGCCATATTACTCCATGAGGCTATCGGACACGGGATGGAAGCTGATTTCAACCGGAAAAAGATATCCACTTATGCCACCATGATCGGCAAAAAAGTAGCTGAATCTTTTGTAACCATTATCGATGACGGAACCAACCAGAAAATGTTAGGTTCCCTGAATGTCGATGACGAAGGAACACCGGGACAGAAAACCATACTGGTGGAAAATGGAATTTTAACCAGTTACATGCATGACAAAATTTCAGCCAGACACTATAAAGTTAAACCCACAGGAAATGGCCGCCGACAGAGTTATGAACACTATGTGATCCCGCGGATGAGAAACACCTATATGCTGAACGGCCCTTCTACTCCGGAAGAAATCATAAAAAGTGTCAAAAGAGGAATCTATGTAAAAGATGTCAGCAACGGGCAGGTAAAAATCGGCGAAGGTGATTTTGCCTTTTATGTATCCCAGGGACAGATGATCGAAAATGGAAAGCTGACTGCTACCATTAAAGATATGAATATCATGGGCAATGGCCCCAAGATGCTTAAAAACGTCACCATGATAGCCAATGATTTGGAAATGTCCAAAGGCGGAACCGGTTATTGCGGCAAGGACGGTCAGGCTGTTCCGGTTGGTTTTGGCATGCCTACTGTGCTGGTAAAGTCAATGACCGTAGGTGGCCGAAAAGCCTAAATCAGGGAGGATAACCATGAAAAAAGAAATGTATGATTTATCTGAATTTACCATAAAAACCGCCAAATCAACCGGAGCGGATGAGTGTCGGGTAAAAATTGATAGTGAACGCTTTGTTGAAATCAGCTACCGCAAAAATAAACCGGAAAATATCAAAGAAGCCTCGAAAAAGCAACTCTCGGTCGAGATTTTCGTCAACAATCGCTACTCCCGTCAATGGACTTCTGATTTGAGACTGAATGCACTGAAAACCTTTATCACCAATGCGGTTAAAACCACCAAACTTCTGGCAGAGGATCCCTTCAGGACTTTACCGGATCCAAAATATTACCAGGGTAGGTCAAATGTGGATCTGGAAATCAATGATCCGGATTATAATAATCTTACAACAGAAGACCGGCATAAACTGGTAAGAACCATCGAAAATGCCTGCCTGGAAAAAGGCGGGGAAAAAACAATTTCGGTGACTGCCATGGAATATGACAATCGTTATGAATCAATCATGATGACCAGCAATGGTTTCGAGGGATACCATCAGGCCACCATTTACTGGGCCGGTGCAGAAATAACCATGCAGGATAAGGGAGACCGCCGACCCAATGGATATAACTTTGTGGCATCGGTCACACAAAAAGGATTACCCCCTGCGGAAGAAATCGGAAAAGTGGCAGCGAAACGCACATTCGATCTTATGGGAGGTAAAAAAATTAAAACCGAAACCCTTCCCATTATTATTGAAAACCGAAATGTCCGCCGGATACTGTATGGATTTTTATCTCCCATGTATGGAAGAAGTATTCAACAAAAACGTTCATTCCTGGCCGACAAAAAAGGAAAAAAAATAGGCAGCGACTGGTTGACCATCATGGATGATCCACTTATCAAAGGTGGATTGGGAAGCCAGCTCTATGACAGCGATGGATTTGCAGCCAAGAAAAGAACCATGATTGAAAAGGGTGTGTTAAAGGATTTTTATGTGGATTGGTATTACAGCCGGAAACTGGGCTGGGAACCAACCAGCGGACGGCCTTCAAATCTGGTCATCCCCCCCGGGAAACGATCAGTAGCAGAGATCATGAAAGATCTGGGTCGGGGCATCCTTATCACCGGTTTTATCGGCGGTAACTCCAACTCCAACACCGGGGATACTTCAATTGGAATTATCGGTAAACTCTTTGAAAACGGGAAACCGGTTCAGACCGTGGTTGAGATGAATATTGCCGACAACCACCTGAAATTCTGGCAAAAACTATCTGAAGTGGCCAATGATCCCTGGATATACTCTTCATGGAGGACTCCCAGCCTGGTTTTCACCGATGTGGTGGTTTCCGGAGTCTAATCCAAATCTGAAATTTTACAACTGAAGTGATCCCGCACCGGCTGCCGGGGAAAAAAATAACAAACAGAAATTTAAATCAATCCTTTCTATTTAAATATAAATCAATAATTATCCAGGATATAGGCCACAATCATTTCAGAAACGCGAACAATGGCCTGGGTTGTATCTCCGGCAAACACAGAACCTCCGGAGGATTTCCCTTCCACCCGGAAAGACCCGATTGAATTCCCGGATGCGGTATCGATAAGCTCGCCGTCCACCAGAATCTTCGCCTTTCCCGGGAGGGCTCCGGCCATGGCTCGATCATTCAAACTGACCCGACGGATATCCACCACAACCAGTTTTAGCTGCAAGTCCAAGGGTTCTTGGTTTTCCCCCGGCCCGGACAATTGTTCAAATGTATTGGACTGGCGGAGTTTCCGTACTACCATATCGGCAAGCATTTCCATCTCCTGCTCGGAAGCGGCCTCAGACGAAACACTCACCCAGAGGGATTTGTAGGAAGAAAGTTTCACTTCTGACGGGGTGGTATTGATCATTACACCCTTGGAAGCGCAGGAAGTAAAAAAAACCATAACGAATACAACCCATATAAACCGATGATATTTCATGTTATCTCCTTACTGCTGGTGATTATAAAATTCCACCCTGAAAATGTCAATCCCCCAGAAAGAAAAACCAAAATCGAATTGGTAATTATTGAGAATAATGATATAATATTCCAAGATATTCTCTTTGCATAAACTTTATTTAAAATTTTGGCGTCATGGGAATATATTGTCTGTTCGCTCCATGCAAATAAATCACATATCAATTCATATTTTTAATGATTTTTGAGGAGGAAAAGATGAAAAAAAATTTTTTATTTGGACTTCTATCAACCCTTTTCTGTCTACTTTTCAACCAAGTTGTCAATCCTGATAAACCTGAAAAAGGATCCTGGGACCTGCAGATGAAAAAAATCTGGGAAATTGATAGCGCCGGAAACGATGTGTTCGGGGATATCCAGGAAATTAATGTCACTGCAGACGGTAAGGTCTTTGTTCTGGATGCCAAGAATTTCAGGATATTTATTTTCAATAAAGATGGCAACTTCATATCCGCTTTTGGCAGAAGGGGAGAAGGACCCGGTGAAATCAAAAATTTGCAGATGGGCTCACAGCTTTTCATTGTCGGAAACCGTATCATTGTGGTCGACCGGGGAAGAATCCACTACTTTACCCGGGAAGGGAAATTTATAAAAACAGCCCTTTATCCTTTTCAAACCAAACCACAGACTTTTGTTTCAGAAGATGTTTTTATATCTGCCCCGGCCACCATTGATGACCCAAGAAATTCGGAAGCCAAAGTCAAATTGTATAATCTCAAAGATAAAACAGAAAAAGTCATCGCCACGTTTAAACCCTATAAAAAAGCAACCGCCTCGGAGGAAAACCGGGGGAACCAGTTTATCATTGCAATCATCATCGATGAAATTACTCCCCTGATGATGGTTAAATACCGGGAAGGAAAAATTTACTATGGCATGAGCAGCCATTATCTGATCAATGTGGTGAACCTGCAGGGAAAACCAATTACCCGTTTCGGGATAGAAGGCCGGAAACAAAACCCGATCTCCAGTGCTTACAAAAAAAAGCTTGCCCAACAGTTCAAAGATGCTCCCCAGGAAATGGTAAAAAAAATCATCAATGGTTTACCTGAAACGGCCTCCTTTTTTTATGAAATCTTTATTGATAAAAATGGGCTCGCCTATCTTTTTATTTCATCTCCGGATAGTAAATCTCGAAAAAAACTGGATATATTTTCACCTGAAGGAAAATATATTTATTCATCAGAGATCCGGGTTGACACAGGATTAACCATAAAATATTTCACATTAAAAAATAAATGGATTTTTATCGCCACTGAGGATGAAGAGGGAAATCAAATGGTTTCCAAATTTTCAATAAAACTGCCTGAGGTGATAAACACAGCAAAATAATCACAATTTCACTTTCAATCAACACTCGAAATTATATCAAAATTACAAATAATCCACCCTTTATCTAATCAATATCACTCCGGTAAATAGCATTTCTATTGCCAAACCAATTTTGCTGATTACAATACACCCTAAAGATAATTGAAAATGTTGACAAAAAGATTGAAAACTGATTAAATACAAACAATAATTAAAAAAGAGAGTATTTGTATTTAGAAAGGCCGGGTTAAATTTATAACAAAATGAATAAAATAAGGTCGATGGTTTTATTTTTTCACAGGGCATTGTTAACTTTCCTGGTATTACTTTCTCTATCCAACTTTATATCAGGCAAAGGAGAAATTCATCAGAACAGCGTGGGGAAATTTCCGCTTCAGTTCGAAAACCTTTCGCTTCCCGACGATATGTCTCAAAGCCGAATAACAGGCTTTCTGCAGGATTCCAGCGGTTTTATGTGGATATGTACCGGAGAGAGAATATATCGATTCGACGGGTATGATTTTATTGTATTCCCAAAAGATTTCAATATCCATATTAACTGGACCAATTACAATATTACCTGCATGGTCGAAGATCATAAAGGAAACATCTGGATCGGAACCGAGAATGGTTTATATCAATACCAAAGAGAGACAGACAAAATCAAAGCTTTCAATTCTGAAAACGGTGAAAAAAATGCACTCACCTCTGAGGTAATTAACTGTATTTTAAGGGATAAAAATAAACGGATATGGATCGGTACAATGGAAGGATTGAATCTCCTCGATCCAGAACAAAATCAAATCCTTCGATTTAAACTGGAATCAAAAAGTATTCAAAAGATTAACAAAGAGATCATAACTGACATTTCAGAAGATTCCAATGGAAAATACTGGGTGGCCACCAACAAAGGATTATATTATTCTAATTCAGAGGGAAGTGATATTCAATTTTTCCAAATTGGAAAAATAAAAGATTTATTTGTTGATAGCGAAAATATTCTTTGGGTAGGAACAGAAGGAGCCGGGCTATATTATATATTACCGGGTACAACAGGATTTTTAAACCATCAACATGAGCCCTCAGATCCCCAAAGCATTTCAGGGAATATCATCAATCACATTTGTGAAGATAGTCAAGGAAGATTATGGATTGGATGCCAAGGCACAGGTATTGATATTTTAAATAAGAAGAGCAAGATATTTGTTCATCACCGCCATGATCCGCTGGATCCAAAAAGTGTGAGCCATAATGCAATAACATTTTTATATAGAGATCGCAGCTCCACTATGTGGGTGGGGACTCAGGACAGTAACATCAATTTCTGGAACTCCTGTCTGCAAAAATTCAGACTTTATCAAAATATTCCCGGTGATGATATGAGTCTGGGCATATTGAGTGTCAACTCAATATGTGAGGACAGTGCCGGGAAATTATGGATTGGGGGCTTTAACGGACTTGATCGATTTGATCCGTCCACTGATCAATTCCTCCACATATCCGGTAAAATCTGGCATCCAGGGATAATCCGGGTGGTTTATATAAATCCCCATATCCAAGACAACCATATCTGGCTGGGAATTGAAAATGCAACCTATGAACTCATTAAACTGGATCGTACTTCAATGAAAGTGGTAGATAAATTTGATCTTAATACGCTATTAAACTTCAACGGCTCCAGAGTAACCACAATAGTAGCCGAAAATGAGAATATACTCTGGCTTGGCACGGATCGGGGATTATATAAAATGGAGATAAAAACCTCGACTTTTACTCCAATACAAACCCAATCAATTGTGATCCATAATCTGGGTGAAAACCAGATTAATGTCCTCTATCAGGATAGAGACGGAAATATATGGTCGGGCACCAAACAGGGGGGGTTGAACTATTATGATCTAAAGACTCAAAATCTTATTTGTTATTTATACAGTCAAAATGATATTAACAGCCTCAGCATTAACGAAGTATTATCAATAATGGAAGATCAACAGGGACGCCTGTGGGTGGGAACCAGCAGAGGATTGAATCAGTTTGTGAAAAACAAAAGGAACTTTATCCATTATTCAAAAAAAAATGGACTACCGGATAATACCATAACCGGAATTCTTCCAGGTTTAAATCAAAATTTCTGGATGAGCACCAAAAGAGGATTATCTCACTTCAATATTGATAAAAAAAGCTTCAGAAATTTTTATTTCTAACATGGATTAC
>DAOWKX010000147.1 GCA_030639705.1 Candidatus Aminicenantota bacterium | reverse complement strand
AGCAATCCGAATTGAGAGGAGGTGATACCCATCTGGCTTTCCATCATGGTTTTTAAACCAGAAAAGAAATCCTGGAACCAATAGGTTCCAAACATCAATCCACTGACCAATATCATTACCAACCAGCGTAATGGTGCTGAATCTTTTAAAGTTTGTTTAATTTTTTCTGTCATTTTTTTTCCCATATATCATATTTTTAAAAAACATCAAGTCATCCATTATAAAAAAAAAAAAAAATAATTTCAACTTCGGAACAAAAAATCAAGAGAAAAAATCAACCGGATCAAACCCGGGGAATATAGGATACATGCCCAAATATTGACTTTTTTTCCCGGTTATATTACAATTTATCCCAAATGCGGGACAAAATGAGGAATGCAAATGATATGAGTCGTGTGCTGCAATCGAGCATCTTCGGGACGACCCTGGGTGTTTTTACGTATTGCCTTTTTTATCAGGATTTTCCAAAATGATTTTTAAAATCAAACGGAGGTAAAAAATGTCAGATCAGAAAGATGATATTGAAATAACCTATGTTCCTGATGAGCTTGACGGTGAAGAAGATGAGAAAAAAATCCAGAGCCAACCTTCAAAAAGTGAAAAAAGCAAAAAAAAGTCAGCATTGGAAAAAAAACTTCAGGAAAAATTAAACAATCAGGATGAAATAATAAAAAAAGTCGTTAAAGAGCGGGACGAATTAAAGGATAAATATTTACGAAACCTTGCAGAAGTAGACAACTTCAGAAAAAGAATAAAAAAAGAAAAGGAAGACTATTATAAATATGCCGTTGGAGAATTTATACTCAACCTGCTCCCGGTGATCGATAATCTGGAAAGAGCACTCAACCATAAAAACAAACCAAATAATGAACAATCCATAATCTCCGGAGTGGAAATGATTTATAAGCAATTGATAGAATTATTAAAAAAACATAATATAGTGGAAATCGATGCACTGAAAAAACCCTTTGATCCCAATATTCATCAAGCCCTATCAAAAGTGGAAAAAAAGGATATCAAGGAATCCATGGTCATTGAAGTATATCAAAAAGGCTATACCTTTCACGCTAAACTACTCAGACCCAGTTTGACAAAAGTGGCTGTTCCCCATAAAAGTACCGGACCTGAATCCAGAGAAAATTAGAAATGGCAATCAATTTAGGAATTGATCTGGGGACCACCAACTCCTGTATCAGTTATCTCGAGGGCAGTGAAACCGCAATCATTCCCAATCCGGAAGGTTCCAGGGTCATTCCCTCGATGGTGGCACTTACCCGGGAAGGAAAACGAATCTTTGGAATTGTTGCCAAAAGACAATTTGTAACCAACAGTCAAAATACCATCTGGGGCGTCAAACGATTGATGGGACGAAAATTCAGCAGCAAAGAAATCCAAACCATGCAAAAAATGGTTGGATTTGAAATTGAGGAAGCTGAAAATGGGGATGTGAAAATAAAAGTGGGAAACAAGATCGTTTCACCCGAAGAAATCTCCGGAATGTTGCTGGGTTATCTCAGGCAGATATCTGAAGAATACCTGGGAGAGAAAATCGGTGATGTGGTTATCACCGTACCTGCATTTTTTAATGATGCCCAGAGGCAGGCTACCAAAAATGCCGGTGAAATCGCTGGCATGAATGTCATCAGAATCATAAATGAACCCACCGCAGCCATGATCGCTTACGGTTCCAAAGTCAATAAAGATGGATTGTATGCCGTATATGATCTCGGTGGCGGAACCTTTGATATCTCAATCATGGAAGTCCAGGGCGATGTATATAAAGTTCTGTCAACCCTGGGAGACACATTTCTGGGTGGCAGCGATTTCGATACCCGAATCATAGACTGGATCATCAGCAAGCTGGACCCCGAGATCTCCACCGACATTGCCCATGACAGAAACACCCTGCAACGAATTCTTCAAATTTCTGAAAAGGCAAAAATCGAGCTCTCTTTTAATCAGGAAACCCTGGTCGCTATCCCCTACCTGTACCACTTACCGGATGGATCCAATTACCATTTCCAAAAAAAACTGACCCGCACCCAATTCGAACATGAAACCACTGGTTTCGTTGACCGGACCATTTCATTGATAAAGAAATCAATGGATGAAATAAATGTAAAACCAAATCAGATTGAACGGTTGATTCTGGTGGGCGGACAGAGCAGAATGCCGCTGGTTCAAAAAAAATTAATTGAATTTTTTGGTAAGGAACCGTATGTTGATTTAAATCCCGAAGAAGTCGTAGCCCAGGGCGCTGCACTCCAATCTGAAATCATCAAAGGGAAAGT
>DAOWKX010000041.1 GCA_030639705.1 Candidatus Aminicenantota bacterium | reverse complement strand
GTAAGTCATCTACAGTAGTGGTAACTAACTCATCGTCCACAAATAGCTCCATAATGGAGAGTGGATCTGTGTCTTCAAACCCCTGAACTTCGGCTTTGATATTAATCTCATCTCCACAAACATTAGACCCATCTGAAGGTGACAGAAGTAATGCAGCCCCAGTTATTCTCCGGGCCATCATTAATTCTTCTGTTTCCCTTCTCCAAAATATATTCACAGAAAAATCTGTAACAGCAATGGCAGTCTTAAACCAATCTGACAGATCTCCATCTTTATCTAGAATGTACTCCTTCCATTCATTATCCTCAAACACATATAAATATACCATGTTGGCCATCACATCTGGGCAAGGCATTTCTGCCCAGGACACATAAATTCGATCCTCATTATCAACACCGATTGATGGCCAACTTTCAAATTCATGACAAATCTCAACTGGTTCTTCTTTAATATATACAGGGCCAGTGAACTCATCTGCATCAATTTCTTTTTTCCAGTACTGAATCTTATAGGGCTCCTTATTCTGATAAGTAAGACAGGCATGATGAACCACATTTTTTTTATCTACATAAAAATCACCTATAGAAGTGGAGGCTACATGGGTATTGGGAACAGGGATTACAGGAGATTCATGAATGTGACTACCACTAGGGGTATAAACATAATTTCCTGGACCTTGCCCTTTCCAAGAAACATGAATACCTCCCTGGTAGTCAATAAAAAAAGAGATATCTTTCCACTTTTTTGTATCTTCCAGCAGTTCAATATCAGTCCAGGAATTCTGATTACTATCTTTATAAAAATATTCCACATGATATCTATCTGCTTTTTCTTTCCATTCGAAGGCAATGCAGTGTAAATTCCCATCCAAATCTTTTCCTAAATTTGGAAGTCCAATATAATATGGGATTGTCTTTTCCCAAATCACCTCTTTATGCCATCCACTGTCGTCACGCCAGGCATGAAATAGTTTGTCACCGCGCTGGGTTACAGTGTAAGCAAAATGAACAGAAGTTCCATCAGGGCAGGCATATAAACGAGGACGCTGGAATTTAGTGATTACTCCCTTAGAATCCGGAATTATTTCTTCATCTATAATAGAATTCCCTGATATTTTACCATAATGAAAACCATCATCTTCCTCCCAGATTATATGAAGTGTGTTATTATTGTCTGTAGTGACATCAAAGGATTCACATTCAACCCCGAGAGATATTATTTCAAAATCTCCTAAATTATTATCATTTTTAGCACTTACCTTGGTATCAATCTGTTCCTCAACTTTAAATTGTTTGGTGTTAGAGTAGGAAAATAAAAATATAACTGATGGAACAAGAAGTAAAAATAAAAGCAATTTTTTTAGATTTATCATATTTTTTCCTCCAGAATATCTAAGTTTTACTTAGGTGAAAAAATGAACCTCACTATTAAGGAAAGCGATTATAACCCAATTTAGATAGAAAGTCAATCAACAAATAATGCTATTTTTTTACAAATTTTTTTAAACCAGACAATAAACCCAAATAGGATAATCTTATTTCCGTCCAAAGGAATAAGTTAATCCTATAAAAGCTCTCAAACCAGAAAGATTGATCTTTTCATCTAATTCCTCAATAGGAGACTGACTGATATCATATTTCAGACTAAAAATAAAATCCAGTTTAGAACCAATGGACCAATAGGTACCAGCCAAGATGGCAGCTCCGAAATTAGAGTGATAATTAGTTTCAGTCTCAGGGTGATATTCAGTTGAGGCAGGAAGTACTTCTTTTAGATTGTAACGTACTAATGCTGCGCCTACAAAGGGTTCAAATTTTTTAGTCTTTTTTATTATATATTTTATTCCAATGTAAAATGGAATCATGATCAACTTTGTATCCTCTTCTGAAATTGTAAATTCACCATTCTTAGTTACATATGCAACAGAAAAGAAAATTTCAACTTTTTCTTTTATAGTAAATGAAGCAGTCACAAATCCAGAAAGAGTAGAACTCCCATAAATTTCTGTAAAAAGATCATCGGTTACCATGTAATAACCTGCGCCCGCACCAACTCTCCAAAAATTCTTTTTCTTAATGACTTTCTCCACTGGAACTCTCTCAATCTCTATCTCTTCTGGTACGATTTTTTCTATTTCTATTTCCTCTTTTTTCTTTCTGGCTCTAAGTTTTCCCTTTTTTTCATCCCAAACCATAACTTTTATCTTTTTCCTATCTTTTAGACATTCAATACCGGTGATGATCACCTCGTCATCTATATTTAGACCGGAAAGAACAAGAACTTTACCTTCCTCAACCGGACCTAACTCCAGTTTTCTTTTTGAGGCAAATTTACCATCTACAACATAAACAAAAGAACCATCTTGGTCTTTAAGAATCTCATTTTCCGAAAGAACAATGACCTCCTCATGTAATTTAAAAAGCACCCGAAAGTTAACCTTCATACCCTCAGATAATTTAAAATCTTCATTATTTAACAGAATCTTTGTTTTTTCTTCAGTTTTGCTTACACTTGCCAAAATTTCTGCCTCAACTTCTTGGCAGAATACCTTAATTTCCATATCATGTTTAAACAATTCAGCATCAGACTCAGGTATTGATACTTTCATCAAATGATCAGTTGCGATTCTGAAAGCAATAGCACCAGCTTCAAGAGGTTCACCTTCTGACACAATATACATTACTTTACCGTCAAAAGGGGCCTGAATCTGGGTATTGGCAAGATCATCTTCTTTTTGTGCCAATAATTCCTCAGCTTCCATTAATTGATCTTCTGCTTGCTTTTCTGCTCTGGGACTCCTTTCTTTCCAATGTTGTCTTTTATATAATATCTCTTGCCATTTTTTTACCAGAGCTTCAACACTTTTAATTTCTTTCTCTAATACTGTAGAATCGAGACGAACCACCACCTGTCCCTGTTTTAGCCTATCTCCTTCTGCTACCAAAATTTCCTTCACACTGGCTGTTAACTGAGTTTTGATCACACTATCCTGATCATATAATATTGATTCTTCAAAATATTTATGCTCTTTAAATATTTTTGGACCAATTCTTCTAACTTGGACTTTTACTCTACCAGGACACTTCTTTTTTTCTAATGCTTGCTTCTCTTTTTCCTCTACTTTTTCTTTTACAATCTCTTCGGGTTTTATCTCTTCTGCGATTGTTTCTTCATCTTTTTTTTCAACTGCTTCTTTTTCTTCTAACTCAACCTTTTCAGGTGGTTTGGTTAATTCAAAAAAAATTGAAATCACAATCTGGCTCTCAGAAAATTCCTCGAACTGATAGGTTTTATAATTAAAATCTTTCAAACTTTCCAGTAACATATCTTTTGTTTCTTTGCTACAATAAACTTTTATCACTACCTCATCAGAATGTTCGATCAATCCATAAGTATTATAATTTAATGCTTCTTTGTTATCTTTTAAAAATGCTATATAATCTTCATATCCTTTTTTTGTGGGCTTTTCAACCTGGGCAAAACTGCCAGAACACATAAAACCCATAAACAATAATATAAATACGAATAAAGTAATTTTTTTCATTAAAAGCTCCTTGTTTGAAATAATAAAAGAAAACGAATTATACCCAACAGATTACCAAAAGTCAACAAATTTCCTAGAATACTTACATTTCCTAATAAATAACTTTTATGATGGGAGTAGGATTGAAGTTCCCTCCTACCTTTCTTTTTTAGTTAATATATCCCAATGTTATCAGTCTATCTCTTAATTCTTGGTCAATAGAAAACTCCTTCGATTTTAGCTTTTCTTTTTTGCCTTTTCTATAATAATTATTTAATTTTTTTAGGAGTTTTTTAATCAATTTTTTATTTTGAGAAGCGATATTTACCCTCTCATTAGGGTCTTTTTTTAAATCAAAAAGTTGCATTTCTATAGTGTCATTTTGAGGAAGTGGAGGACAGAAAAAATAATGATATTTAAGACGGTTGATATTTAAAATGAGTTTATATTGATTTTCATTTATAGAAACTTTTCTTAAATATCTATGATACCTGAATGAATTTAGGAATTCTTTTTGATCATAAAGTTCGCTGACAAAAACTCTATTCCCTTTTTCTTCCTGACTAATTATCTCAGTTAAATTTCTCCCATCTAAATTATATTGAGAAAAATTTATTTTTAATTCCTCTAAAATTGTTGGAACGATGTCAATAATACTCACAAAATTATTAAATTTTTTCCCCTTATATTTGGAGTACGGAAATTTTATTATTAATGGGATTTTGATCAATTCATTGTAAAGTGTGTGTCCATGTTCCCAAGCGCCATGTTCATAAAATTCTTCTCCGTGGTCCGAAGTGAAAATAATCATGGTCCGGTCGTATAAATTTAATTTTTTCAATCCATTTATTAAAGGATTAATTAATTTTTCATCTGTGTATCTTATTTCACCATCATAAAGCGCAATTATATTTCTTCTCAGCTCATCACTCAATTCTCTATATTTACCTTTTGGACCTCCTAAATAGTGAATTAAATTAAACTCTCTCCATTCATCTTTCTCTGTTAAAAAAACTTTTCCAAAAGGAGAAGGAGAGCGATAAGGATTATGAGGTTGATAGGTGTGTAAGAAAATAAAAAATTTTTTATCTTTATTTTCTTTAATCCAGTTAAATGAGCACTCAAATAATTTTTTTGCTGATCTTGCCCCACCTAATTTTTTATCTTGATAAAAATCAAATCCTTTGGAAAACCCGAATTTAGAGTTTACTAAAACACCACCAGTGAAAGCACTGGTAAAGTAACCATTTTTCCTTAGAATGTCCGCTAAAGTAACTATTGAAAAGTTCAATTTATGATAAGAAAGTAAGACTTTATGATGAAAAAGCGTCAATGAAGTAAGCATTGATATATGAGCAGGCAAAGTCCAAGGAGAGGTACTAAAAGCATTATTGAACTGAGTTCCTTCAGAAGCGAGTCTATCTATATGTGGGCTCGTATTTCTTGGGTATTCGTAACAACCCAAGTGATCAGCTCTCAATGTATCAATTGAAATGAGAATTATATTTATATCTTTATTATCCTCGATATTATTCTCGATGGATTTATAAACAACAGGATTGTACCAGAATGATAGTCCAATACCATATCTCTGTGAGCCTAGTTTTAGAGGAACCGTTTCTGTAATAAATCGAAATTTTACTTTCTTTTTCTGGAATTCACTTAAGTTTATTTTTCTCTTAAAAAAAGGTATTTCATCACTCTTTTCTTTCAAATGTAGAAATTCCTTAAATAACAGAAATCTCTGTCCTTCTGTTTCTCCAATTAGCTTAAATTCCACCACCACTTTTTTATTTATTTCAAATTCCTTTAATAAGCCATATCCAAATTCTAAAAATGCTTTATCTGGGACTTCAATGGTATATTCAAACTCAGTTTTTGGAGGAGCAAAAATTACATTTAAAGATTTTCCCTTCGATATAATTTTCTTTTTTATTGAATAAGGGTTATTTTCTATTCCTAAGTCTTTCAATAAAAAAGAATTGTTATGTTTTGTCTTGTAAATAGAATAATAGTCCGAGAAATGAGCTTTATTTTGTAAGAAATTCTTATCTGCGGAAGGAGCAATATAGTAAGAAATTTTGTAATTATCATTAAGAAAATCGGCTCTTTTCTCCTTCAAAAAAGGAATTAATAGAATATCAGAAGAAGTAATAATCTTGAGTTTGTTTAAATAAAATAACATTCCTCGCTCATCCACTTCAGTGAGTTTAGTTGCTCTGTCATATAAAAGTTCTAATTTATATTTCCCCAATTTCATTTTTTTTGATAGGGTTAAAGGTTTATCTTTGATTACAATTTCACCTGCTGTTTCATTATTAAGAGTTAATTTTAAATGGGGAAGATAATCCTTGGGTCGGGGGTTAGAAACATATATTTCGTAATTAACCATTCCAGAGGGAAAAATAATTTCAGTTTGAAATTCATCACCCTTAAAAAAAGGTTTATTTATGGATATTTCCCTTTCTTTCTTTAACAATGTCCACCCATCCAGCTTAATCTCTTGGGATTCCAAATATTTTAATTCTCTGCCGTTTCTAAATACCTTTATTTTGGGACGATTGTCTAAGCTATTACCTCCTAAGACAGGAGATTTTATTTGATAAGCTAAAAATAAAAATTTATTATTTTTCTTACAATTTATTATTTTAAAATCTTTATTTTTTATAAATTTTTCCTGATGAGAAAATTTTAGATATAAATTTTTCAAAGGAGTTTCAACTATATTCTTTTCTTCTAATTTATCTATGAATCTAAAAACCCTGAATTTCTCTGTTTTTCCTCCGCAGGAAAGGAAAACTATCAATACCAAAATCATCCAAAATTTGATAAAAACTTTCAAATGAGATTTCATTTTTCTTTTTATATTTATAGAAATTTGCTTTTCGGGTTCGGTACAATTTTCCTCCTTTTTCCCTATAAATTCCATCATTTTACCTCCTCTATATATCTCACAAAAAAAGTGATTGTCAAGCACAGAAAATCAATCCTAATAATCAAATAACTTTAAAAAAGTTTAATAAACAGCCTTGATAATAAATCACCTCAACATAATCTACCTTAATATCAGACCATCTCTCGGCAAAAACTCGAAATTCAAGATATCGGGTCTGAGGTATCACAAGATACAACCGAAAATTATTAAACTTATTTTTTTGTATATGTTCTGGTTTTATCTCCAGCTTTGCCAGCGGTTTTTTATCATGATATGAAAAAACATCCAACTTGGCAACCGGCCTAATCCTTGAACGTACCCGATTGAATTTCAAACAAAAATCAACTATCATAAATCCTTCTGAATAGGGAATATATGGGCCAAAGGTAAGAAATCCTGCCTCATGTTGTTTCTGATCAAAGCATCGGGTAAATTTGGCAGATGCTTTCACATTTCTTCTGTTAATTCCAACTTTTCCAGGGAACTTTTCAGCTTCATAACGATGTTTGTTATCCCATTGATCCATTTCTAAAAAGAAAAGCATTGATTCAGGTGTTGGTTTCGCTTTCAGGACATCTCTTAACTCAACAACATTTTTCCCTGGTTTTAAAAGGATTGATTTCTTACCTTTTTCAATAGAATACTCCGAAAGTATAGGTTTACTTAAATAATCTTCTTTAAAAAAAAGTATTTCCCCAACCCAAGTTTTAATATCATGCTTTTTTGGATTTATAATTTGTAATTGAAAATGCTGGTTTTCTATTTGTTTCGCACTTGAAATATATGGATCAACAAAAGAATATAGATGTAGGAACTGTTCCTTTACATTATAGACTCGCAACAATTTTGCCTTCTGCATCCTTTCCGGCCACTGCCTGAAAAAATTTGTAATTTCTTGGTTGAAACTTGCAATTAGAGCATGGGTTAGTGGATATCTATTAAATGTATTTTTATCCCAGTTGACAAATTCAGGATATAAAAAGAGAGACTTGTGCCGGTTTTCAAGTACAGCCACAGGTGCTGTTAGACCGGCGATATAGGCATTTTCCAACTTTTTGTCCAGCTCATGTGAAATGTTAATAACTGAATAGGTTTTATCTCTGTCCCATTTTAAATAATTGGCTATATTGATAAAAAAAGATGTGCCTAGTAACAAAACTATAACTGGAAGTGAAACATATTTCATATTAAATTTCACCCTTGCCTTAAAATATTTATAAAAGACTATCTTCAATAAATACACTATCGAAACCAGTAAAGCAGAAGCGATAAAATATTTGATTGATAAAGGAGGAATTTGAATCGAATGTATATATATTGTATAAAGAGGAAAAAGACAAAAATTAAAAGCCAGGCTCAGCCATATAACATCAAAAACAAAAAGAAATCCTTTTTGTAATATACTATAATTAAAGGGTATGTCCGATGACATATAATAAATTTTTTGTAAGAATACGATGGTCATAAAGATCATTGCTGGAATAACTGGAATCAAATACCTTGTCGGCCTGTGATTCATAAACATAAAGAATAGGGTATTGGATAGAAAATATAAGAAAAAACCAATTTCTGTAATATTGGATTTTTTCTTGATCAAAATTCTGAAAAATAATGGTATATAGAGTATTGAAACCAACCACATAACAGGAATTTTATAAAACTGTTCCTTCCAGTTAAAACCATAAAAATTTCTGATAGCTTGGCCTATATTCTTTGGCAGAACCTGGTTTGATATATACTGTCCGGGAACACTATTAATCCATTCTCGGTTTGGAATATAAAACAATACCAGCCATATTAAAAAAATAACCATAATTCCCAGCAGTACAAATGTGACATTCTTTAACCATATCCGCAAAGTCTTGGTTTGGTTTTTATTTGAAAAGAAAAGCCATAATAAAACAGCAACAATCGGAACAGGCACAAAATAGCCAGAAATATTTTTAAATATAAATGCCATAAAAGCAGAAGCACCCGAAAAAGCAAGAAAAATGGGATTATTCCCTGAACGAAATTTTTCAATAAAGTAGAGGGCCAGTATCATCCAGAATATCATAGGAGTTTCAAATGTACCTATTTTGTTATACATCACTAAAAAAAAGTTAATACCCAGTAAAAAAGTTCCCAATATTGTAAAACCAAAATCAAAATATGATTTCAGTATTAAATAAAATACCAGTAACGATAAGAATGCAAAAATATAAGTTACCAGTCTCTCCTGAATCAAACCTACTCCAAAAAACTTAAATATTATGTATTTAATAAATGAAACAACTGGATTATAATTACTAATACGCCAATCATCCGGATACCATTCGTCATACAGGATCTTACTCCTGGAATTATGGCATTGATTGCCTTCATCAGTATAAATACTACCACTGAAGGAAATATCAGCTGGAAGATCAGCAGTTGGAGCATAAATTCGTAATCCAAAAGAGAATAAAAGGATCAATATAATGATAAATATTTTAAAAAATCCTTTTTTCATTATTTTTTATGCTTAAATTTTATCTGAGAGACACACCTAACAGGAACATAATGACTATTTTTTAAAAATATAACATATTGAATATTAGTCACCGGATGACTATCAATAAAAAAATCCCTAATTTTTCCCATATCTGGTTTTATCTATTTGCTGATTAAAGACCTTTTGAGAATCCCAAACTTTGATAAAATTATCCTCAGGAAACCATCTCCGCTGGTTTTTTGTACCTTTCCCAAAACAATTTAAATAAAGTTCAGCTTTTTTATACCTCTCTGGAAAAGGAATGGAGATAAAACGTGACACCTTATCATTTGGGAAAAGGTCATGGGGAAGATCGAATTCAAATATCCGGGTCTTCCCGTCAAAAACCAATTTAGCTCCCAGAAAAATCCCGTCATCTTGTCCGGAAGTCCAGTAAAAAGGGCCCGGATTTTCAACCTCTATCACTCCATTCAGATTATCTCCTCTTTTAATCGTTGCTTGGTTAATAAAATCCGCATTAAAATAAACCTTCAAATTTTCCCAAGGCCTTTTTTTGAAACCCGGTGGCAATTTTAGATAATAGGGAAAATCATCACCTATATCCTGATCATTTACTACCACAATCTTTTTCCTGATCTGCACTTTTTCTCCCATTATATCCACCTCAACAATCAATTCATTATGACCAGGATTTAAGTCTACTACAATCTTTTTCCTCCGATTTTGGTTATGAAATAATGCTGGAGGACACCAGCTTTCCTTTATTGTGGATTTTTTTGTAAAACCCTCTGTTTTTATCTCAATCTGCCATAGCCGAGAAGGAGTAAACCTAAATTTGGATGGTGCTTTAAGGTTGAAGACAAAATTTTCTAAGGCAGGCTCAATATTTAAACTGAGATTAACTCTTCCTGAAATACAAAAAGATGGGGCAGTTATTTTCAAATCTTGTTGGCTGTTAAAATTTTTCCGAAGCTTTCCTCTTTCAAGAAACCATAAAGATGTAAAACCACTTCTGTATAAAAATTTTAGATCAGGGTATTGCTTCAATCGTCTCAATAATCTCCTTCGTTTTTTACCATAATATTTTTCATGAATAATTATACGGTCTACTTCTAAAGATTGCAAAAGACGGATTGTATGTGTGGATGGGAATTCTCTCGTTTCCCATTCCAATTGAGACTGCAAGGGCGGCCATAATCCAGAAACGCCATTTATTATGCGATTCCAGTGAAAAGTAGAGCTAACCATGGCACGAATATCGGTATGGATGTTAACCGGAAGTTCTATAATTGTGTGCTGTTGATTATCTTTTTTTAAAATACTATAAAAAATTTTAGCATTTTTATTTAAGGCCCGTTTAGGTTTAACTACCGTCATAGTTTCAAGACAAATTCCCAAACATAGAAGAATAACCAAAAATATCTTAATGTTCTTCCGATAAAAATACTTTTTGATTATATAACTGGCTAGTACTGCGATAATAAGAATGACAAATAAAGAAAGACGATGAGGATTGCGGGTAGCCCGAAGAGGAGGATACAGATGCCAGAGTAAGGCAAAAGGTAGAGGAATTTTCCAAGGAATGCCCAGAGTATAAGGTCCCATGGAAAGAAAAAAAAGAACCAGCCCGGTTATTCTCAGGCTTTTAAGCCAATGTGGCATACCTTTTATAAAAAAGCTGAATATAAAAAATCCCATGGTTATAAAACCCGGAAACATATAATATTCAACAATCCCATCTGGGGTTCCTGTTGGCAAAAACTTTAAGGTTTTCCCCCATAACCAATTCTCATCACTAATCGTAAACCAGCTCCAAACCGGCCCGGTGTATTGAATTTGATTCTCCAGAGTTCTAATCATCCCCGAATCCTGGGCGGTTTGTTGATAAACTAAAAAGATAGGAACCATTAATATCCAGATAATAAACACACAAAGAATCCATTGGATTATCTTTTTTAATGAAAAAATTGGTTTTTGATAAAAAAACCATATCAAGTTCCAAATTCCCAGAAAAATTCCCAAAAATATTCCGAGATATATATTAATCCAGAAAGTCCAGATCCAGAAAAATCCCATAAGCCATAAATATCTTTTTGAATTGCTCTCCCAGAATTTCCAATTATAATACATGATTAACGGTATCCACATTACTCCCAGCATATGAAACCTCCCCAATGAAAAGGCTTTCATAATTAGGGGATTCAAAGAAAAGATCAAGGCAGCAACCACAGCAGGTAAGCGACTGTTTAGCATTTTTTTTATTATTAAGTAAGTCATAACAGCACTTAACCATACTAATAGAATAGATAACAAATTAGCGGTTAATATCGGATTTTTGGTTATATACCAAATTGGTGCAGAAAAAGGGGTCATCCCCATCATATTCTCTGAAAAAGCAAAAGCATGGGGATAGGGATACATAGCATTACTGGACCAGTAATTAGAAAAATCTAGGGTGCCTAACACATGACAATTCCACAATGTGATCCAGGTGTAAAAATTAGGAACTCCTCTATACACATGAGTATCTATATGGGGAAGTAACCAGAAACGGTTGATTAATATGGCAAAAAGAAGAACTAATAAAATCAGCAGATTAGAAATGGAAAACAATGATTCATTCTTTTCTTTTTTTTTTTGTTTTTTTTTAAACTGCATAAATTACCAATAAAAAATGGGGGTCAAGTCTTTGCTTGACTCATTTATTGTATACCATAGGAAATTTCTTTTTTCATCTCAATGAAATATTAGGTGAACTATTGTTCATTGTCAATAGATTAACGAAAAATGCAATAATTTTCATGAATACCTTATTGCAGTAGGTTTTTATGAGAAATTTGGGTTAAGCTAATAAATTGAGAGATAGCGGTCCTGTTCCCAGGGATGGACCTGCTGTATATATAATTCCCATTCTTTTAGCTTGGCATCAACAAAATATTTGTAGATATGGGTACCCAGTACTTCTTTTGCCAGGGGATCCTTTTCCATGAGGGACAGGGCTTCGTTCAGGCTGCCCGGTAAGGAACCGATTTTCAACCGCATTTTTTCTCTCTTGGACATGGTATACAAATTTTTATTGACCGGGTCAGGGGGCATTAAATTTTTCATAATTCCATCCAGTCCGGCTCCAAGCATCACCGAAAGTGCCAGATAGGGGTTGGCAGAGGGATCAGGAGATCTAAATTCGATTCGGGTTCCAACCTCTCGTTTGGCCGGAACTCTGATGAGGGGGGATCGGTTTTTTATCGACCAGCTGATCTGGGTGGGGGCCTCGTATCCGGGAACCAGCCGTTTAAAAGAGTTCACCAGCGGATTGGTAATGGCAGTAATACCTTTGGCATGTTTTAACAATCCGGCAATATAGCGGAGTGCCACATCACTTAACTGGTGTTCTGTATTAGGATCATAAAAGGCATTGACCCCATCTTTGAACAAACTTTGATGGGTATGCATCCCGCTCCCGTTGATCCCGAAAATCGGTTTGGGCATAAAAGTGGCGTGTAAGTTGAACTGGGTGGCGATTCTCCTGACAATAAACCGGAAGGTGGCAATATTATCTGCAGCAATCAAGGCATCGGCATATTTAAAATCAATCTCATGCTGACCCGGAGCAACCTCATGGTGGGAGGTTTCTACTTCAAAACCGATTTCACAAAGCGCATCCACCATGGCCTGCCTGGCCTCTTCTCCTTTGTCAATGGGAGTTAAATCAAAATAGCCTGCCGTATCGTGCGTGGTGGTGGTGATATTACCCTGATCATCTTTCTCAAACAGAAAGAATTCAGCCTCCAGTCCTGCATTCATTTTAAATCCCATACTACTGGCATTTTTGACCTGTTTTTTTAAGGCACCTCTGGGGCACCCTTCAAAGGGGGTATCATCCGGATTATAGATATCGCAAATCAACCGGGCAACTTTGGTGCCGTTGTCGTTGTAGGGAAACACCAACAGGGTATCATTATCAGGTCTCAGAAGCATATCAGATTCTTCAATCCGCACGAAGCCTTCAATGGATGACCCATCAAATAGAATTTTTCCCTCCAGTGCCTTATCAAATTGAGAAGGAGGCACCCCCACATTCTTGTTGATGCCCATGATGTCTGTAAATTGCAACCGTAAATGATTGACTTTTTCTTCCTTTAAAATCTTTAACACTTCATTTTTATTCATTCAGCCTCCTTCAAGTTTCCCACAAAAATATCTTACTGTCAATAGAAAAAATACATTTTTGTATTTTTTTCTTACCAAAATGATAATAATATGCACAATATCGTATATTTGACGCATGTATAATGCAAAATAGATCAATATTACATTCATTAATTATAGTTCTTCTAAAATATTTTTTTTGACTTTTCTTCTAAAATTAAATATAGTTATTAATGACAGGATAAGAAAAAAGGGTGGTGATTCCGTGAGAGTAACAAAAAATTCTCAAATGGCGAAATCTCATAGGGAAACCTGGTTGTTATTTACTGTTCTATCGAGGAGCCGACTATCCTTTTTTTTGGATTTGCTTGTCAAAGTGAAACAGGTTCTTAAGGGCAACGTTCTTCAATGTTATAAAAAACGGCTTGAATTTTATTTTGGCTTAACTCTACTCGAACTGTTAATCGTTGTGGCTATTATAGCAACACTAGCATCCATTGCCATTCCTAATTACACCAATGCATTGTATAAATCTGAAATTTCTCTGGCTATCGGGGACATCAACTTTCTTGAAAATGAGATAATGCTTTACCGGATGGATTATGGTAAACTTCCGGATAGTCTTGATGATATTGGCCGCGGGAACTTTTTAGATCCATGGGGTCGTCCTTATCGATATCTCAATTTTGACAATGTTAAGGGAAAAGGAAAAATGAGAAAAGATCGTTTCCTGGTTCCTTTGAATTCCGACTATGACCTCTACAGCGTGGGAAAAGATGGCAAGACAGCTACTCCCTTAAATGCAAAAATTAGTTATGATGATGTGGTTCGTGCTAATGATGGAGGATTTATAGGTCTTGGTAAAGATTATTAAAAATAATATAATATATTTTTATAATTTTTTACTATGAACGGTCAGTCATGAAGAAGATCAAGTTCAGCAAAACATTTCTTACCAGTAAAGTTGCACAACGAATTTTTTTATTATTTTTACTCTGCATTGTCTTCCCCATTATTATAGTATCCTATTTCACCTACAATTCCGTAAGTTCGGAACTTTTTGAACAAGCTCAGAAAAAACTGATAAGAACTGCAAAAAATAAAGGTTTTGAAATCTACAACAACTTGAATTGTCTTGATAGAGAAATAAAAATAATATCTGAAAGACTAAAAAAAAATTCCCTGCTCAAGATTAAAAATAAAAGGCCTTCAAACATCGATGGAATCCCGGACGGCTACTACCTGGGTATAATTTTATTAGCTAAAAACAAACAAATAACAAACATATCCAATACAATCATGAATGTCCCGGAGTTCACTGAAAGAGAGAGCAAACATATGTCTGAAGGAAAATCCCTGGTTAAAATATGGCCTACCGGCAGGACTTTCCCCTCTGTCTTCATGTGCCAGCAAATTGATATTGATCAAATATCTCCGGTGCTGTTAATAGCGGAAATTAACCCGGTTTATTTATGGAATATTGGCAGTTATAACACATTACCTCCTGAGATCGAATTTATGGTTTATCATGCAAAAAACAAATTTCTAATTTCTTCCCTGCATGATATTCGGATGAGTGAAAAAAATCTTCAGACAATTGAAAAAAAGGCTTCGGGTACTTTCTCATGCAATTACCATAAAAAGGAATACATAAGCAGTTTCTGGTCACTTTTCATAAAACCCCGATTTTTAACCCTGAACTGGATAATGATTGCCAGCCAGTCAGAGTCAACTATTTCTGCACCTATCTCCAATTTCAGGAAAAATTTTTTTAATTATATATTATTATCCTTTCTGATTGTATCTCTCCTGAGCTTAATTCTGATACGAAAAAGTTTAGTTCCTATCGAGACATTGCAACTAGGTACAAAAAAAATTGCCAGCGGCAACTTTAACATTGATTTGAAAATAAAAAGTGGTGATGAATTTGAGATGTTGGGAAAATCATTTAATGAAATGAGCAAAAAACTCAAGGAAGGCCAAAAATTGCTTGTACAGGCAGCCAAGATGAGTGCTTTTGGTCAAATTTCAGCTGGCATTGTACATGAAATTGGACAACCTCTGACTTCAATATCCGGATTGACCCAACTATTATTACTCGAGAAACCATCTAAAAAACAGAAAGCCCGGATTCAAATAATTCAGAAAGAATTAGGCAGACTCGGTCAGATTATTCATAAATTCAGTTCATTTTCTTATTCTACTGATGATATCATGGCTTCAATTTCAATTAATGAGGTTATCGATGAAGTATATGACTTATTTGAGCATCAAACCCATGTGAAAGGAATCAGTTTTCAGCTCAAAAAAGAAGAAAACCTCCCCCTTATTCGAGCCGATAAGGACAGTTTGAAACAGGTTTTTATTAATTTGGTCATAAACGCCATGGATGCACTGGAATCTACACTGGAACAACAACCCTTTATAGACATATCTACATCGCGCAAAGAAAAGTTCATTCATGTGGATGTAGAGGATAATGGAATCGGAATCCCGAAAGAAAATCATTTAAAAATTTTTAATCCATTCTTTACCACCAAAAGTGCTGAAAAGGGTTCTGGTTTGGGTTTGGCTATAATTGATTCCATCATACATAAACATAAAGCCTTCATAGAGATGAAAAGCAAAGTGGGTAAGGGTACCTGTTTTACGATTTCATTTCCCATCTGATTATCACCTGTATAATCCCAGAATGATTGAAATAAATGAGAACAGCTCTTTGCTTTTAAGATAAAATTTCTTTAACGAACTTTCCAGTCCTGGATGTTGATGAGAAAATCAGAGGTGGAACCTACCAGGGTACAAACCCTCTCTGGAATAGTGATTCGCTTGGAAACTCCGATATGATAATACAGATTAAACAGAGGAATCAAAGGAAGCTGGTCTTTCCATATCAGATTGGCCTGTTGATAGATTTGTCTTCTCTTTAATGGATTCAACTCCTTCAATCCTCTGTCCAGGAGTTCGTCCATCCGGCGATTCTTAAATCCAGCATAATTAAAATAAGAGTCATGATAAAAGACATCCTTCATATCATAGTCAATATCCAGTATAAATCCGGAAACAGCCAGGTCAAAATGTCCCTTCTTCAGATATCCCAGAAAGGTTTGATATTCCAGAAACAGGGGGTCCAGATGGATATTCTTTGACTGCAGTGCCTGTTTTAAAAACAACACAAACTCTTTTCTCAATTTACTTTCGGAATTGGTCAGTATTTTCAATTTTATTGGTTTGTTTAAGGGGATTTCCGGCAAGCTGGACGGTTGTTCATCCCGGTTAAATAGCAAGAAGGGAGTTTTTATCTTCTCTCCTCTATTTCTGATAAACCGATCAACGAAATCTCCCTTAACTAACTGGTTATAAAAAATCCGCCTTACATTCCTGTCCACCAATGAATTATTTAAATTGAAAACCAGATAGGTGAGGCCGAACTTTTTATACTTCAAGATATTAAAATGATGCTGCCATTCGGGTATCTTGCCATAGGCTTCCACATCTTCAGGCTGCAGTTCACAGATATCAATCTCGTGATTAACCAGTTTGAGCGGTTCCATCTGGGTAGATGTAACGACTATATAGTCAATTCCTGTGAACAGGGCCCTGGTCTGATTATAAACATTCCGTATTAAAACAATTCTGGCCGGCTCCCTGACAGATTCAATTTTATAAGGTCCGGTGCCAGATAATACCAGATATTTAAATCGTTCCAGGTCTATTGACTGGATTTCCCGGGAATTTAAAATTTTAAAGCAAAGCTGGTTTTTCCATATGGCCAGTTTATGGTTCAGCCTTATACTGAAGCGAAAGGTATCTATCTTTTTCATCATGTGTATAAAGGAGAGCATGGATTGATAGGGATACTTGATTTTGGAATTCCTCAATATATCAAATGTGGCCAGCACATCATCAGAAGTTAATTGCTTTCCATCAGAAAAAAAACGGTCTTTCTTTAAATTAACCATGATCTCTTGTCCGCCATCATGATAGGAATAATCTTCTACCAGACAGTTCCCGATTTTTCCCTGTTCATCAAAATAAAAAAGAGAATCAAATACTTTGTTGATCACGGCCTGAGAGGTTTCATCGGTTACATATACCGGATTCAAGGACACCGGGAATGTGGGAATCCCGATCCTCAATATATTCTTACCCTCGAGTGAAAATAAATGACCCGTAAAAAGAAAAACATAAAACCAGAACAATACTTTTTTCATCCTGACCCCCGATAATGATTCTTACATTTTTGTGCTTTCATCAGGCTGGAAAAAAGTATTGTAAGGCATCCCAAAAAAATTGTCAAAAAATCGAAAAAAATGAATATAATTGTGCACTCATATGATTCGGGAATAAACGGTCACAAACGATTGGCTTTCAAATGAAAAATTGAAAATAGGGTATGCTTGAGTTAAATAAACCTAATTGGCTAGGCGAACTTCCTTGATCTCCGGGATTTCTTCGATCATCAGTTTTTCAACATATCCCTTGATGGTCATGGTGCTCATGGGACAACCGTGGCAGGCCCCGGTCAGATTCACCAGCACCGCCTTTTCGTCTTCCAGGACATCCACCAGCTCAATGCCGCCGCCGTCTGCTTCCAGAGCCGGCTTGACCTTTTCTATAACTGCAACGACTTTTTCTCTTAAATCCATTTCTTTCTCCTCTCTTTTATCTCAACCTTTCTCAGGTAATCATAACAAAAGAAGGTTTAATTTTTACTAAAACTAAATTATACCTTATTGCTCACATTTTGTCAATTTTTTATGCATACTGGAGCATTTTGTCCAGGGCGGTAAAGGCTTTCCGGGAGACCGACTCTTCGATGACAATCTCATATTTTTCTTCATTCAGGGAATCATACACATCCCTCAAGGAAGTTCGCTTCATGTTGGAACAGATTCTGGGCTTCAGGGCAGGAAGAAATATTTTATCCGGATGTTCTCGCTTCATCCGCTGCAGAAGCCCCTGCTCGGTGGCCACGATGAATTGCCGGCCGGGGGACTGGTTCACATATCTCAACATCTGGCTTGTGGACAGCACCTCATCGGCTATTTCAATCACCTCCATCCTCACCTCCGGATGGACAATAACTTTAGCTTCCGGATACTGTTTTTTCATCTCTTCTATTTCATGGCTCTTGATCCGGTTATGGACATAACAATACCCTTCGAAAAGGATAATCTTTTTCTCCGGAACTTTGCTCTGCACATAGGAACCCAGATTTTGATCCGGCAAGAAAATGACTTCACGGGTATCGATATTTTTCACCACCTGAACGGCATTGGCAGACGTACAACAGACATCACTCTCCGCTTTAATTTCCACACTGGAATTCACATAGGTAACCACTTTAGCAGCTTTGTATTCCGCTTTTAAATCCAGGAGTTCTTCCAGGGTAATCATATCTGCCATGGGACACCCTGCATCAAAACGGGGTAAAAGCACTTTCTTCCGGGGAGACAATACCTTGGCGGTTTCCGCCATGAATTTTACCCCGGCAAACACAATCATATCATGTTCAACTTCTGCGGCTTTCCGGCTCAAATCCAGGGAATCTCCCAGATAATCGGCGATCAGTTGAACTTCCTCGATCTGGTAGTTGTGTGCCAGGAGTACAGCATTCTTTTTTCTTTTTAACGCTTCTATTTTTTCTGCAAAATTTTCCATGTTAAATAAATTATTTTTAACATATTTTCACCCTCCCGTCAAACCAGAAATCATATTATCACTTTATTAATAATGTGAAAAAAAAACTTATTGATTCGGAATTTTTCTTCGATGCTAGCCTCAGGAGTATTAAAGTAAATTATCTATGTCCCCAATTTTATGGGGGCAATTTTTTTCTGTCTGAGCGAAGCGAGTTCAAAAATTGAATTGATAATTTACTGGTCCGGAGGATAATACGACGGGCGATGGGAGAAGATAAATTCCGAAAAAATAACACTTTAATTATACTAAAGGAAATTCACGAAACATGAACTACTGGTATTCATAAACCTGGAATTTTTGTTTTATCCTTGACCTGAAGAATTCCAAATACTATAATTTTATTTCACCGGAGGTAAACCATGAACATAT
>DAOWKX010000183.1 GCA_030639705.1 Candidatus Aminicenantota bacterium | reverse complement strand
TATATTTGATTATAATTTCAATTTTATTTTTTTCTTGTATAGGGAACTCGTCAGAATTTGATCCAAAACGATATACAGCATCAGAGATTAGTTTATCACTTAATCATAGATTTTTAATTATTATTGATTATAATCTTTGTGAAGGAGGACGATATCCAGCAAGAGCAATATTATATAATTTACCTTTAAACACAGAAAAAAGCAGAAAAATTTACCCTGCTCACAAATATTCATGGTCTGGTGATTCCAAATATATTGCTACGCAAAAATGGACAGAAGATCTAAATAATTTTCTCCCTGTAATAAAAACAGAAATTATTCTTTATGATAACTTAGGTAATGAATTACTTTCACCGGGATATGGAACATCGCCAGTGTTTCTATTAGACAGTTCAAATGAAATAATTTATTATAATGAATTTTCAGATGAAGGTAAAATAGATAGTCCTAAATTAGTGTCATATAATTTAAAAACGAAGAATAAAAAAATAATTTATACATTTGAAAATAAATATACATTTTGGTCTGAACAGATTGATATGTATTATCCGCCAACATTTCCAGATTATCACTGGGGAGGTATTCGTGGAGTGATTTACTTTAAAAATAAACTTGATGAAAAATACACATTTGTAGTTTCCAAAGGAAAATTAATAATGTGGTTCAAAGGAGATGTTACATATTTGACATATCCTCCCCAAGATGATGAAATTAAAAAATAGTATCTAACAAATTGCTGCAGCGGACGTCGCATACGCGCTGCCGCTGAGCTCAGGTGTTCGGGTCTGAGTTTTGGAAATAATGGAGAATTTGAACTTCAATGATAAGCTATTTAATCTTTGGAATAAGCTATGCTTTTGCAGCAGCAGTTCAACCAGGCCCGCTTCAGACGTATATAATATCCCAAACTCTCAAAAGAGGATGGCGTTCAACTTTGCCAGCGGCATTTGCTCCTGTTATTAGCGATCTTCCAATTCTCGTTTTAGTTTTATTCCTGCTCAGTACAATGCCGGATAATTTTATTGTAATATTAAGAATTGGTGGTGGACTATTTCTTCTTTATCTCGGATTTAGGGCTTTTAAATCTTGGCAGGAGTTTGATACCGATCAAACTATATCGGATGAATCAAGTCAACAAACTCTAATTAATGCTGTTTTTGTAAATCTTTTAAACCCCGCTCCGTATTTGGGATGGAGCTTAATTATGGGGCCTCTTTTTCTAGAGGGTTGGAGGATTGCACCAATTAATGGAATTACTTTGATTCTTGCTTTTTATCTAACTATGATACTAACCTTGGCAGGAATTATTATTCTATTTGGATTTGCACGAAAATTTGGATCAAAGGTTAGTAAAATTCTACTTGGATTGTCATCAATTGTATTATTCGCGTTTGGCATTTATCAATTGTGGCAAGGAATTATTTATTCTGCTTTAGGTTAAAGAATGGCCCGTATAACAAAGTAATGCACCTGAAAAAAAACGAGTACCGGTTTTTTGGAAATTCATTAAACCGACGAAGGTTGTTGGGAAAGTGAAGATTATAGCCGCAATTTTTTTTCAGGTGATTACCAGCCGTTAAGCATAAATTTTTAAAATTAAAAAAATGTTGACGATTACGTATTGTTATAATGATATCATTTTGGATCTTCTTGCAAAGAGAGAGCCTTTTCACTATTATGCCGCGTGTTTCATTGATGTATTTGATCTTCTTTGATGAAAATGATGAATGAATGGCAGGTTGAGCAAACTTTTTTAAAGATCAGGTTAAAAAGATTCACCGATTCTCAGATAGAAGATGGGTTCGTGAGAGGGATTCCGGCCAATGGCAACCCCGCCGGAGACAGTTAACCGTTCTCCAAGAAACAGGACCATATTTAATTCTGCACCCAGGGAGTAGGCTGGATTCAGCCTGATTTCATTTTCCCACATGTTTCCGATATCGGCGAATACTGACATATAGAATCTTTCTACTCTCTGGGAAATAAAGATCGATCTTTCCATTTTTCCCAGAGTTAAACGGTATTCCAGATTCAGCAGAAAACCACCGGTACCGCGAAAATATCCGGAAGGATAACCTCTCATCAGATTAAACATGCTCCCACCGGCAATATGATAGTCCATTTTCGAACTGGCACCGCCCATATAAATGATTCTTTTCCCCTGTCCCCATGAATCACTGATTCCCAAGCGGAGAGCCAAGACATTGGGTTTGGAAAAGGTGATGTATTGCTTGTATTCCAGGGCCAATGTGTTTAAATCAAAGTCACTACCCATGAATTCAAAATCCCTTGAATAGGTTACTGACAATGCCAGGCCATCGGTCTGGGAAAAGGAATCATAATAGCGTTTTGCCGAGTTAAAAAGAAGTCCCAGTTTCAGGCCATTCAGATTCAACTGGAATTTCCGGTCAGGAGAAAAATATTTTTCCGTGATTTTTTCGAAATGAATATTGGAATAAAAGTGGGATTGATACTTTTCTGAATAAAACAAAGGATAAAGGCACGCCAGCTCCAGCAGTTTTGTTGAGTAGTGATATTCTTCATTGTTTTCCCCCTGGTTGAGATCGGTAAAATCGATGGCATTGAATATAAGGGTCGGATACAATCCTGAAAAGGTATATTCGAAACTGAGATTGAGGGAATCGGTGATGTGACCGTAAAATCCCTGAAAAGTGAATGCATGATTAGAGGGGACATCATTGCCGGATATGATGATTCCAGGTTGAATTTCATTGCCGGCATATCGAAAATTGAAATTCAGGTATTTGGGTAGCAGGTCTCTCCAAACGTTATATTTTTTTGCTTTTAAGGGTGCAGGGGTTGTTTCTTTTTCTGCCGGTTGGTTTGAGTTCTTCAGGATCAGGTCCTCTTTTTTTAAATCGGATAGGTCCAGCAGCCCCAGGTTGTATCCGCTGGCATCATAATAGGTGAGCAAAACCTCCTTTGGGTCCGGCAATATAGTGAAATATCGAATAGCAGGCAATCCGCTTTTCGTGATCACAAAGCCACGCCCGGATTTCAGGTTAACCATTCCCAGCCGATAGTATTGTCGGTGTTCCGAGACAAAATAAATCTCATGATTGTTTTTCCATTGGGGGTAATAGTTTTTTCCATCATTGCTTACTAAAATATTGATCAACTTACCTTCCAGATTGAACAGGGCAATTCCCCAGCTCTTGTTTCTCCTTTTTAAGGAAACGGCAATGGTTTGATGGTTAGGGGAAAGAGACAGAAATGACATTCCATCAAATCCTTTCGAAATGATTTTTTCATTACCTGTATTCAGGTCAAAAATCGCCAGATATGATTTGCTTTTTTTTCGCTTCACGCAAAAAATATTTTGACTGCCCGGGAGTCGAACCGGGTAAGATAGCCTCCTGCCCTGGCTCAACCTTTTCAGCTGCTTTGTCTGCATGTCAAACCGGTACAGGTCTGAAAATTTATAATAAGCTTTGTAATAGTCAATGGCAGAAAAATAGATGTCTTGATTCTGGGCATCGAAGGACATTCCGTTTATGTTTGATTGGTCGAGCAATTTTTTTTTATGTCCGGTTTCCAGATTGATTTCCCAGATACCCGGATAGTCCTCATAATTCCGATATACATAGAGGCCTCTGTTATGATCAATGACCAGGGGGAACTTCTTTGACATTCCACATCTGGTTAGGGGAGTGAGATTTTCGTTTAAGGCACCAGTCTTTGATACCTTTATGCTGTTTCTGAAATCATTCCAGAGGGGCGTTAACCATTTTTTAAAAAACAGCTTATACCGGTATGAGGATGAGAAATAAAAGAAGTTCCTGGCATAATAGCGGACCAATTCGGGTATTTTTTCTTCCCCGTATTGTTCAATCAAAAATTCGATGAATTTTGAACCAAAGAGGTATTTTGATTCCGGGCCAGGCCAGAAGGTTGGCTCCCCGAAAATGTCATGCCATCTGGGCACTGATTTGGTTCGGGCCATGTTTTCCAAAATGATAGAATAATCCGGGGTATTTAACCGGCCTGCCGGATTTAATCTGGATTCCCCGTATACCGCCATTCCTTCCAGCATCCAGGCAGGCGAGAAGATCATGGGATATAGCAGGGGATTATGACCCAATATGTTTCGGAGAAAACGTATGAATCTGGATCCCGCGTTTAAGTTAAAGACATGGGTCAATTCATGACTCAGTACCAGGCGAATCCACTTCCGGCAATTGCCCAGTGTCGAATCAGGGGAAGGGTTGTACAGGTAGATGATGATCTTATTGAAAGGGAATATAGTGGCGCTTCCGTTTGATTGGTCATAAACATCGGTAATCAGTATCCTGATTTTTTTTGCCACGGGTTTTCCCCAGAGAGAAACAAGTTCAGGATAGAGAGAGTGTGCAGTTTGTAATGTATAGGTAGCTTCTGCTTCATATCCTTCCGGGTAAATGACAATAAAATTTTTTTGACTGATTTCCCTCCATTTTATCTCCGGGTGATATTTAGCAAGAAGAGGCAGCACCAGTAGTGGTGCTATCAGGAAAAAAATGACTCCTCTTTTCACTGAGTGCAAAATTTTTTTATTTATATAAACCGGTTTGATCAAGTAATATGCTTTCCAGATAGTGTTCGGCATCCATGGCTGCCATACAACCGCTTCCGGCCGCAGTGATGGCCTGGCGGTAATGAGAATCCTGGACATCACCACAGGCGAAGACTCCGGACAGATTGGTTGCTGTAAGCCGGTATTTCTCGTTGGAACTGATAATATATCCCTTCTTATCCATATTTATTTGACCTTTGAATAAGTCTGTATTGGGGGTGTGACCGATGGCGATGAATATACCATCCACCTTCAACTCATGAAGGGAATTCGTCTTGGTATTTTTCAGGCGAATACCGGTGATACTATTCTCTCCCAGAATGTCATCCACTACTGAATCCAGTACAAATTCGATTTTCGGGTTCTTTTCTGCCCGGGAAACCATTATTTTTGAGGCCCGGAAAGCATCTCTACGGTGAATAATATAGACTTTAGAGGCAAATCTGGTTAAAAAGATTGCCTCTTCCATGGCACTGTCCCCGCCCCCTACCACGCATATGGTTTTATCTTTAAAGAAAAATCCATCACAGGTGGCACAGACGCTGACACCCCGGCCCATTAGTTCCTTCTCCTGTTTCAGACCCAGAAGATTTGCTGTTGCTCCGGTGGCGATGATAAGCGCCATGGTCTGGTAGGAATTTTCCCCTTCCCAGATGATTTTTTTGTCCTTGCTCAACTGGACTTTTGTGACGTCAGAGGTGATAAATTCCGTACCGAATCGTTCTGCCTGAGCCCGAAATGCAGCTATTAGGTCGGGCCCCAGTATTCCGTCTTTAAATCCCGGGAAATTTTCAACCTCAGTTGTGATCATTAACTGTCCACCGGATTGATATCCCTCAAATACCAGAGGTTTCAAGTTTGCTCTGGCAGCATATATTGCAGCAGATAAACCGGCTGGCCCGGAACCAATAATGATAAGACTTTTCTTTTTCATCGTATAAAATTCACCTCACTTTAAAGGTTGGTTGAAGAATTGAATTTTATTCCATGATGCATAAAATGTCAAATGACAAAATGGCTGTATTTGAAAGTTAGCTGGTTTCGGCCTATAATATAAGCCATGAACTATGTGTGGTATCATATAAAAAATGATCCCAAATATTGGGTAAAAATAGTGGTTATTCCGGCTATACTTGTTGTAGCCCTTTTGGATTTTTTATCCCATATGTTCAAACCGCCGGGTTTTTTTAATCTATGGTTTTTTATGATAACACTTGGGGTTTCGATATTGTTGGTGATTGCCTATGCAGTATATCTATATATTACTCCCAGAAAAGAAAAAAAGACATTAACGGATCAGGCACACTATGAGCGAAAAAGGGAACGGGAGTTCAGGGAAATAATACAGCAGAATCCTGATTTCCAAACCTATTGCTTTACCTGCAGGCATTTCAACCAGGAAATTAAAGCCTGCAGACTGAATATAAAGAATCCCAGAGCCAGGGCCATGTCCTTAAATGATCGCTACCGGTATTGTATGTACTGGGAATCTTTAAATTAATAAGTAATGATTTTTTTCGTTTCGATTTTTATAAAAAATTTCTGAGCTAATAACTAAATTCCTGTAAACCAATGGAATTTGTGAGCAACAGGGAGTGAAAAGAAATCAAAATAGTTACAAATTAATTTTATTTTTTTGTTGACAAAACCAGAAAAACTCTTCATAATTCAATAAAGAACGGTGTTCATTTATTAAAAATATGAAAATGAGAAAGAAGAAAAAAGATATAAAAAGTATTAAACCGGCTTATTTTATGAGTGCTTTATTAAAAAAAAGATCCTTTAATTGGATGAGTCATTAATGAATTATTGCTTGATGTACCCAACAGTAAGTGCAAAAAAATTTAACATTAAATATAGTCTCTACTATAAAATATATCTTAATATATAATTTATTTAAAGGAGAAATAAAATGAATAAATTCATATTAAAAATTTTTTTTATTTTTAAAGTAAGGAGGAATAAAAAATGAAAAAAAATTATCTGATTTTAAGTATGTTGATTGTATTCTGTTTGGGTTTTTATGATGTATCGTACAGCCATACCCTATGGCTTAATGCCACGAATTATTTTCCGGAAATCTATTCTCCAGAGTATGGAGCAAAAACAACAATTTACTTTGGCTGGGGACATGGGTATCCGGTTGCTGATTTTCTCTCGTTAGACAAGTTAAGCGAGTTTAACCTGATTACACCTGAAGGCAAAATTAAGCCGATAAATCCCGGCATTGGTGGTTTTTTAGCAACAAAGTTAAGCTTTCCTGAAAAAGGGGCCTACATAATCACCACAGCCCTGAAGCCCGGATTCTATACTATGTATGTAAAAGAGGGCAAAATCCATCATAAAAGTGTGCCCAAAACCGGAATGAGCGGGATAATTTTGAGCCTTCATTTCGAGCAGTATGCTAAAGCATTGATCAATGTCGATAGCTCGGATAGCACTTTTAGTAAGCCGGTTGGCCATACTCTGGAGATTATCCCGTTGGTGAATCCGGCAGGATTAAAACCAGGAGATTTTCTGCCGGTTCAGGTATTGTTTAAAAACAAACCAGCGAGATTCTGCCCGGTGTACGGCACATACGCTGGATTTTCTACAGGTGACGATTTTGCTTTTGCAGCTACTGCTGATGGGCAGGGAAAGGTTGAGATAAGGATACTTCATCACGGGCCATGGTTGATTAAGACAAAGGTCAAACTCCCGGCACCGGATGAGCTTAAGGACAAGTGCAATGAGCTCTCCTATACAGCAACATTGACCTTTGAGGTAAAGTGATTAATGTTTAAAAAAATATAGCAGCTAAAATTCTGTTAAAAATTCAACTCCAATCCGGCGAATAATTTTGTCCCGCGAATATTATATTCATCGTAAACATCTTGTTTATCGAAAATATTTATAATTCGAATAAAGAGCCGTCCATATCGGGTTATTGATTTTGATAAAGATACATTGAATGTTACATGAGGGTCCAATTCACCGATAGTATCCTCATCATCTATGATGGCATATCTTTTCCCAATATAGAAACCGTCGATTGTAAAACCGGCACCGATTTTTTCAAAATTCCAGGTGAATCCCAAAAATAATGAATTTTTTGGGCGTTCCAGAAGCTCTTCACCTGTTGTTTTGTCTTCGGTGTCTAGTAATGTATATCCTACTTTTGTGATTAGATTTTTCGCTAAAGATGCTCTTAAATTTAACTCAACTCCCTGGGTCATGGCCTCATCCACATTATTATAGGTCATTTTCCATGGTCGGCCGGAGCGATCGATTTTGGATGTAATTAGGTTTTTTATATCATTGTGAAAATATGACACACCGGCAATCACTTTCTTTGCCAGCTGCCATTCTCCACCGATTTGAAGGCCTAATGACTTTTCCGGTTTTAAATCGGGATTGGAGATTACCGTGTACGGACCCATTTTCCAATCCGGTGCATACAGGCTTAGCAAGGTGGGGGCTCTGAAAGCCCTGCCTGCTGATGCTCTCAGTTTAATGTTATCCGTTACATCCAACATCACGCTGGCCTTGGGGTTGAACTCGGTTCCCCATGCTTCATGAAAGTCCATGCGAGCGCCAATTACAAAAATGAAGGGATTTAAAGAGATTTGATCCTGAAGATAAAAACTGTTAATTGATTGGTCGATTTCAAACTCCTTGCCCCGGTCATCCCTCTGCTGATTCTCGAAATGATACCCGGCGGTTAACAAGTGATTCTTTGTTAAAAGGTGGGTTGCGGTCAATTCAAGTTCATATGTGTTGTCGTTGTAGTCTGTACTTTTACTTTCCATATAATGTTTGTAATTAAAAAGGGAAGCCCTGAGATTGATTATCGAACCTTTATTGCTTTTCCATTCCAATAGTGAGTTCAAGCTAAAACGTTTTTGTATTCTATTATCCTTTTCATCCTTGCTGTTTACCGAATCCAGGATATTGTATTCGTATCTTGGATTAATTGAAACTTTTAGATTTTTAGAAAACCGATATTCGAAATTTCCAGACACAATATCTTCATCCATATCGTCAGTTTCTTCATCAAGTGCATCTGTATGTTTTTTACCGAAACTGATTTGAGCACCAAATTTATTTTTACTGTAGTTTGCCATTGCTTCGTAAACCTGGTAGTTATCGCTGCCGTAGCCAGTGCTGATATTAACCGATGATTTCTGATCAAGTGAAGATTTGGTAATAATATTAACCACTCCGCCAACAGCATCACTTGCGTAAAGGACAGATGCTGGTCCCTTGACAACTTCAATTTTTTCAATCATATTTATCGGGATTGAGGAAATGTCTACCCCTTCACTGTGGCCGCCTTTGTATTTCTGGCCGTTTACAAGCACAAGAGTGTGCTCCCCGTTCAAACCCTGGAGGCGAATACTTCCTTTATTTCCCCATGAACCTGAAGTTTGCCGGACCTGCGTTCCACTGATGTATTCGAAGACGTCCTGAACATTTTTTATGTTTTTTTCCTGGATTTCCCTGGCAGTAATAACTTCAGCATCAACAGGAACATTTCCCACAGTATAATTGGTTTTTGTGGCCGTAACTACAATCTCGTGTGTGAGTAACCGATCCGGGATAAGATAAAAATCTTCGGTGTAAACATCTGTCTTTCCCAATATAACCTTTGATTCAATCGGCATAAAACCCCTCTGGTGAATTTTTAAAACATAGGTGCCGGATGGAAGGTCGTAAACTGCATATTCGCCTTTTCTGTTTGTGAATACAATGAGTGTAGAGTCTAAAACATCGATTTTTACTGAATGTAGAGCTTTTTTTGTTGATTCATCAATAACTTTACCTTTGATGATAATCGCTTCTGTATTTAAACTGAAAAATAGCAGAAGTAAAAAACAAGTCAAAATTTTTTTCCATTGTAACATTTAAAACCTCCTTTTAGATATTGTCTAACATATATATTATAGTCATGTCTATAATATATATGGTTGACTATATTACTTATTTTAAATTCATTTGTCAAGAATAAAATTTATTTTTTTAAAAAATAAAATAAGGTTATCTTTATTTTCAATTTATGAAGTCCATAAGATAATCTTGTTGACAATATTTAGTGCTCTCTATATAATTTTCGTGAAACTATTCAACGGAGTTCATTATGGAAGAATTGAGTCATAGCCTGGAAGATTATCTGGAGGCGATTTTAATAATTTCACAAGACAAAAAGACTGTCCGGGTAAAAGACCTGGTGAAAAGGCAGGGAGTAAAAACATCGTCTGTTATTGGTGCCTTAAAAAAATTGGGAAATAGGGGGCTTGTTGAACATGAACTCTATGGATATATTGAACTGACTTCAAAAGGTATAAAAAAGGCTACAAAAATATATGAAAAACATAAAGTATTATATAAATTTTTAACCAATGTTCTTGGTGTAAATAAAAATATTGCAGAAAAAGATGCCTGCTTGATAGAACATTATATAAGTGATGATACTTTTGTTAAAATGATAACATTTATGCGATTTGTTGAAATGTATTCTGATGGCACGCCCATACGGCTGGCTGCTTTTAGGGATTTTATGAAAACCGGGAAACTTTCGGAATCCAAAGTGAAAGTAAAAAAGCTGATATAATCATTAGCTAAAAAAGGAGGTTAACATGAAAAAGGTGGCAGTGGTTTTGTCCGGATGTGGTCAGCTTGACGGGGCAGAGATACATGAATCCATTATTACATTACTGGCACTGGATCGGAGAGGAGCGGAAACACAGACTTTTGCTCCTGATAAAGACCAGATGCAGGTTATTAATCATCTGACCGGGGAGATAGAAGAGGAAAACCGTAACCTTCTGGTTGAAGCGGGCCGGATTGGCCGGGGTAATGTTCAGGATCTGGCAGATGCCAATATTGAGCATTTTGATGCGGTAATTTTCCCGGGTGGTTACGGGGTGGCCAAGAATTTGTGTGATTTTGCTGTAAAGGGGACAGAATGTTCGGTTGATCCGCTGGTGGAACGGTTTATCCTCAACGGATTGCAGGCGAAAAAAGTGATGGGCTTTATTTGTATTGCGCCGGCTTTATTAGCAAAAGTGTCCGGAGATCATGGCCTGAAAATCGATTTGACCATTGGCACTGATCCAGAAACAGCGCAAGCGGTTGAAACCATGGGTGCCCATCATATTTCCTGTTCTGTGAATGAGATTGTTGTTGATGAAAAAAACCGGATTGTTACAACTCCCGCTTATATGCTGGGACAGCGAATCAGTGAAGTGGCTGACGGTATTGGAAAACTGGTAGATAAAGTTTTACAAATGTGCTAACCCCAAAATTTTTACCTGAAATTTACTTGACAAATAAATATATTTTGATATAATAATGAACAGCGTTCTTTTATTATAAGGTAAATATGCAGGTAAAAAAGCGTGAAGTTAGAGCGAGTATATTAAAAACCGCCAGAAAAGAATTCACAACCTTTGGGTTCCAGAAAACCACCATGCGTTCGATTGCTAAAAAATCTGCCATTACCACCAGTAATATTTATAATTATTTTAAGGACAAGGGTGATCTTTTTATGGAGATTGTAAGCCCAACACTTTCGAAGATCATGATGGCACTGGAAAAGTTGGAGGATGTAGATGCATCTGGTGATATTAATCTGGGAAATTATCAACCAATGAAAGATCAATTTATAGAGGTTATAAATTTTATTGACACCCACAGGCAAGATCTGAATTTAATTTTGTTCAAATCTTATGGCTCCAGTATACAGAATTTCAAAGAAAATTTTATTGATAGATATACAGAAATATTTATGAAGCAGTTGAAAATTTTAAAAAGTACCAGACCTAATCTTAATACCGAAATTTCTCGTTTTTTTATTCATAATCTCTGTTCTCTATACGCCAATATTGTAGCAGAGGTAATCATGCACAATATCTCGTTTGAAAATATGAATGAATATTCAAAAGAGTTCTTGACTTTTTTTTATTATGGGACCAGTGCATTAATGAGATATGATGATAAGATCTAAAATAAAGTGTTATTTTTTTATAATTAAAGCGGAGAATTAAATAATGAATGATGAAACAAATCAAGCTAAGAAAAGAGGAAATATTCAGAATTCATTTGAATCGGACCCTTTACGCTTCAGAGCTCTGGTAAAGGCCTCTTTTATTGCTATTGGCGCAGATGTTTTTCTCATAATGTTGAAATATTTTTTAGCACAGTTAACCGGAAGCACTGTGCTGTTGGCTGATGCCTTACATTCTGGAGGTGATTTTGCCATAAGCCTTACAGTTTTAATTTCTATTGTGATTAATCACCATTTTAAAACCATTAAATGGGCAAAATATGCTGAAATAATTGTGGCCATGTTGATCTCGGTTGTTTTGATTATAGGTAGTATAATTGTTTTGGCAAATGTTTTTAGCAAGGATCCTTCTGGATTTGTTTTAATATCAGATATTCCGCTGGTGGTTGCTTTTTTTGGCATTAGTGTTGCGGTCGCTTTTACTTTTATGATGTTCCGGTTCAAACGAATGGTAGGTGAAAAACACAATTCTATTGCCTTTATTGCTGAGAGTGTACATACTCACTCGGATTTTCTTACTTCGTTAGGCGTATGGTTAACGCTATTGTTGGGTTATTTCGGTATCCATATTGAAAGAGTTATGACCTTTATTGTTGGACTTTTGATATTTCGTATCGGGGTCATGCTTTTTTTAAGAGCCTTGACCTTTATAGATGTTTGGAAGCGAGTGATTACCCAGGGGAAAAAGTATATTTCTGTTGGCTATCAGAAAAAAGCCAAGGATGTATGGCAAGGATTTATTCAATTCTCTAAAAAGATTAAATCCGGGATTCCCCGGAAGTTAATTTTAGATGAGGATTGGATCTTGGCTAGAAAGATGCGAATATTCTTGCTGATAATTTTAATGGTTGTTTTACTTTACATTGGAACCGGTTTTTACAGTGTCCAGCCTTATCAAACAGGAGTGGAATTGTTATTCGGGAAAGTAGTGGAGCAGAATACGCCCGGACCGCATTTTCATTTACCCAAACCATTCGGTGAAGTTATTCTGGTGGATACTGCAGTTGTCGCCAGAGTAGAGAGTGGATTCAGAACCAACTGGGCTGAAAATATCGAGGAGCCCGAGGCCTATCTTTGGGAATTTCTCCACACTGATGGGAAATTTAGAAAAGTGATGGAGGAGTCGATAGCAATAACAGGAGATGAAAATTTAATCGATGGAAATTTTCTCTGTTATTACCGCATTACCGATCCGGTAGAATATGCTTTGAACAGTGAGAATGCCCATGAAATCTTGAGAAGTCTATTCTGCCATGAGGTGCACTCTATACTGGCGTATTATCATCTTGATCATATCTTAACGTCAGAGAGGGGAGCAATTCAAGAAGAATTGACCGGGAATATGAAAAAAGCGACAAAAATACTGCCAATTGGTGTCGAAATTCTGAGTGTCCATATGCAGGAAGCCCATCCACCGATTGCTGTTGTTCCTGAATATAGGTCTGTAGCTTCTGCCCGTGAAAAAAAGAATGAGATTATTCATAAGGCCACTGCCTATGCAAATGACTTACTGCCTCATTCCCGGGGAGAATCACAGGCGAGGATTTTAAAATCGCATGCATATGCTGTTGAAAAGAAGAGTATTGCCAAAGGTAGATCAAGAAATTTTCTTTTAAAGAAGGAGTATTTTAATAAATACCCGGCTGTGCAACAAGTAAGACTTTTGTGGGAAATGTTGGAGAATGTATTTAAAGATAAAGCCATTTTTATTCTTCCTCATAATGCAAAAAGAAGATTTTATACATTCGATAGCAAAGAAGAAGAATACAAATTTGAGCTGGAGGAGTTAGAACAATGAAAAAATTGGCCGTTTATTTGGTAATAGTTTTTTTTATAGTGATATTATTTTATATTTTTTGTACTACTGTTATGGTTCAAGGATCGATAGCTGTCATAATGGGTTTTGGGAAACCGGTTAAGGTCATCACAAAACCTGGAATTTATATCAAATTTCCATATCCTTTCCACAGCGTAGAGAAAATGGATGCTCGACTGATTATGCTTCAACCGAGGCCGTCGGAATTTTTAACTGCGGATAAAAAAAATTTGATCTTGGAAAATGCCATCTGTTACAGAATTCAGGACCCGGTTTTGTTTATGAAAACCGTTAGAGATAAAAAAGGTTTAGAAGTAAGGCTAACTGATTTGCTCTCTTCGCATACTGGTTTGCTGCTGGGAGTAAAGGAATTATCAGAGATTGTAAATGTGAATCAAGAAAAAATCAAGTTTAAAGAGATGAATGAGGAAATTACAGCATTGATGCAAAAGGATGGGAAGAATCTGGGAGTCCAAGTGAAACAGGTTTTTATTAAACGGATAATGCTTCCCTATGAAAATACCGTTGCTGTTTATGACAGGATGCGTGCCGAACGGGATCGAATTGCTAAAAAATATATTGCCGAGGGAGAAGAGAAGGCATTACAAATTCGTGCTGAAGCCGATAAAAAATCCAGGACCATTATTGCTGAAGCAAAGAAACAGGAGGCTATTATAAAAGGAAAAGCCGATGCCGAAGCTATGAAAACTTATGGAAATGCCTATCAGAAAAATCTTAGATTTTATCGTTTTCTACGGTCTCTGGAGGCATATAGTAAGATGTTTAGTGGAAAAACCATATTTATTCTCGATGAAAAGTCACCTATTTTAAAAATACTGTTTTCTGGAAAAGAAGAATGAGAAAAGCTAAAAAAAAAATATGGATTTTTATCCTGGCTATGGTAATACTAGCTGCATATTTTGTCAGCGGGTTATATTCGCTTCAAAGCGGGCAGTGGGCCTTGATACTCAGGTTCGGCAGGGTTATGGATGAAGTAACCGATTCCGGTATTCACTATCATCTCCCTTCTCCTTTTGAAAAGGCAATCAAAGTTCATATTAGCAAGGTGCAAAAGGTTGCCATTCATAAATCTGTGGATGAAAGTGAATTTGATGAAAGCATCGCGGATGAGAGTTTGGAAGGATTTACCGGTGATGAAAATTTAATTTTAGTGCAGGCACTCATCAGTTATGATGTTAAAAATTTAACTCATTATCTTTTTAATGTAGAGGATGTTAAATCAGTGGTTAAATCTTCCGGGCAGATGTGTCTCAGTCAAGAATTAGCTAAAATGACGGTAGACGATGTGATGACATCAGGAAAACCTCTTCTACGTTTGATGATGAAAGAAAAAGTTCAGAAAGTACTGGATGAATTAAAAACGGGTGTGCGGGTGATTTCAGTGGAATTGACTGATATATCACCGCCTTTAAATGTGTCTCCGGCCTTTAAAGCTGTTTCGGATGCCGGAGAGATAAAACAGGGAATCATAAAAAAAGCCGAAGGTTATGCTAATTCGGTCATTCCTAAGTCCAGAGGAAACGCCAGTTCCATAATTGCCCATGCTGAAGCATATGCCAAGGAAATTGAAAATTTGGCCAATGGCGAAGTCAAAGCCTTTTATAATCTTTTAACAGAATATAAAAGAAATCCTGGTATTACAGTAAAATTGAAATATTTGGAGACAATCAAGCAGATATTTAGCCAAAGCCAGGTAACCATTGATGCAAATCCTGCATTGAGCACCTACTATATTGGCAAAAAAATAGAAAAAAATAAAAAGTGAAAACTAAATTTCTTTCCTTGGCAAATAAAAAATTTTATTTAATAAGGAACAACGTTCATTTTTAAGGTATTGACTTAATGAAGTGATTTAAAATGGAATTTATTCTTGTTGGGCAACCCAATTCTGGAAAAAGTACTATATTTAACAGTGTTGTAGGATACAAATCTGTGGTGTCAAATTTTCCAGGTGTGACTGTAAGTTACACCCAAGGTAAAATTTACCTAAATAATAAAAAAATCGATGTGGTTGATATCCCAGGTACTTATTCATTACAAACTTCAGATGAGGCGGAACTTGTGGCTGTGGAATACCTGATGAAGGCACCGGAAGAGGTTGTGATTATCAATATTGTTGATGCATCGGTTCTCTCACGAAGCCTTGAGCTAACTCTCCAGTTAATGGAATTGAAAAAACCGATGGTAATTGTACTTAATATGATTGATGAAGCAGAACGTAAAGGGATTACAATCAGTTGTAAAAAACTGTTCGATATCACCGGTGTTCCTGTAATTGAGACCATAGGGAGAAAAGGTAAGGGTGTTTACAATGTTTTTAAGGAAGCATATAAGGTAGGTAAAGAGAGAACGATTCCCAGAACGATTGAGGGTCCATTTGAACTTGAAAAGCTTATTTCCAAGCTGGTTGATTTTTTAAAGGTAAAACATATCCCTCAAAAATGGAACCATCGATTTATTTCAATAAAATTGCTGGAGAGAGATCCGCTAATCAAAAATTTTCTAAAAGGTTATTTTTGCCAATCTGACTGGAAATTTATTGATAAAATCCTGGCAGAAATAGAAAAAAAGCCTAGAAAAAGTTCTGAATTTATTATTGCATCGGTAAGGCATAACATGGCATTTAAAATTTTCGAGGATACAACAAGAGTCGGTCATCCTCCCAAAATAGACATTCGGGAAAAAATGGATAATATCTTGATGCATCCGATTTTAGGATATGTGTTTATGATAGGTGCTCTTTATCTTACATTTTCCATTGTATTTGGTGTTGGTGATGTCATTGAACCTTTGTTTAGCGGCTATTTTGAAAAATTATCGGAATTTTTTGCTTCTCATCTAAAAACTGGCTCATTGCTGTTTTCAGTAATTGACGGTATTGTTCAGGGTTTTGGAGGAGGCCTTGGTATCGTCATCCCCTATTTGCTTCCATTTTTTATTGTTCTTTCTTTCTTGGAAGACTCGGGCTATTTGGCTCGAATAGCCTATTTAATCGATAATCTAATGCACCGCATTGGTTTGCACGGTATGTCTGTTGTTCCAATGATACTGGGTTATGGATGTACAGTCCCGGGTATAATGGCTACCCGCATTCTTAAGTCGCGCAGGGACAGGTTGATTACCGCCACATTGACTACAATGGTTCCCTGTTCTGCGCGAATGATAATTATCCTAGGTATAACTGGTTCAATTTCGATGGGTGCAGCGGGTCTGGTTTATATCATAAATATTATTGTACTGGGTATAACAGGAAAAATGATGTCTATAGCCATGCCTGAAGTCAGCCCCGGATTATT
>DAOWKX010000170.1 GCA_030639705.1 Candidatus Aminicenantota bacterium | reverse complement strand
TTCCCAACTTTAAAATAACGTTTGGTCACCACTCCGGTAATTGGCGTTTTAATCCGGGTATAGGATAAAAAAAGACGTTTCTGTTCCCAGTCCAGCCGAGCAATTTCCAGGTTAAATCTAAATCGGTCATACTCTTCCTTGCTGACCATCTGTTTTTCATAAATTTCTTTTTGCCGTTCGAATTCCATCTTCATTTTCTCATAGTTAATACGAGCCTTTTGTTCATTTATCAAAGCTTCACGCTCATCCAGAACTGCCAGCACATACCCTTTGGTTACCGAATCACCTTCATCATAATTTATTTTCTCAATTATTCCGGAAGTCATGGGATAAATATCCACCACTTTCTCAGAATCAACATTGCTGCTGAATAAAATAAATGAACTGATATCACCCCTCTGTGGACTCATCACCTGCACCGGGACCGCATCGGTGTCTTTTTCTTCTTTCGAATCTTTTTTATCTCCGGCTTTCTGATTCTTTTTTTGCTCACCCGATGCTGTTTCAGCTTTATTTTGGCTTTTTGAAGGACCTGAGCAACCGCAGTTGAATAAAACTCCCATGAACACAAAAACGGCCAGAAGCGATATTAATTTTTTCATATGAACTCCTTTTTTAAAGCAAACAAATACATTTAATTTATTAAACGAAATTTTAAGAAAAAAAGTTATAATTTTGAAAAAAAAATTTTTTTAACCCTACAATTTAATGATTTTTATTGACAACATAACCTTTTGTGATTAAAATGGATTCTTTTAGGAGGAAATATGGCATTACATATTGATGAAACCTGTATAAATTGTGGTGCTTGCGAACCGGTTTGCCCGGTTGAAGCAATTTCTGAGGGAGATGAATATTACAAGATCGATCCCTCAATTTGTATCGAATGCGAAGGATATTTTGATGAACCTCAATGCGCATCCGTCTGTCCCACAGATTCGTGTAAAAAGGACTAAATATCCGGGTAAATATCTTGGCTGATAAGAAAAAAAACCTGTTTTCTCCAATCCCTATCAATGCCAAAAACATTATAGCCATCGCCTCTGGGAAAGGTGGAGTGGGAAAATCAACGGTTACGGCTAACTTAGCCCTGGCTCTGGCAGAAAGAAAAAAAAAGGTGGGATTGCTGGATGCCGATATTTATGGCCCCAATATCCCGCTCATGCTGGGACTCCAAAATGAAGTGGCCAAGGTAAAAGAATCAAAACTGATCCCGGTAAAAAAATATAACCTCAAGGTCATGTCAGTTGGTTTTGTTGCTCATCCAGACAAAGCTCTAATCTGGAGGGGCCCGCTGGCCAACAAGGTGATTGAGCAATTCCTCAGCGATGTAGACTGGGGAGAACTGGACATCCTCTTGATTGATTTACCTCCAGGAACCGGCGATGTTCCCCTTTCAATCATTCAAAAGACCGAATTAACCGGAGGGATCATCGTTACCACCCCTCAGGAAGCATCCATTGCTGATGTGAAAAAGATGATCAATATGTTCCAGACCACGGAAATAAAAGTTCTGGGTATTGTAGAAAACATGAAATGTCTGGTCTGTCCAGACTGTTCATCAAAAATTGAATTATATCCCCATAAAGACCAACAGAGTATTTCAAAAATTTTAGGATTTGATCTGCTTGCGGAATTTCCCTTCGAACCTAAAATCGGCTTAAAAAAGGATGATGGCACACCATTTTATTTTTCAGATAAAAATAATAACACTTACAAAGAAAACCAAAAATTCACCGACAAAATACTAAAGTTATTAAAATAATTTTAATATTATGTCACTCATTTCATTTGAAACTCCCTGAAACGTCCTAAAAATGGTACATCTGGAGCCTTGAAAAATTGGCATTATTTTTGCTTTCATATTAACAGGAGGTCAACATGAAAAAAGTGATTACTTTCTTTGTTTGTCTGGTTATGCTCAACCTCTTTGTTTTTTCAAATCAAACAAATCCCACAAATAGTGAACCCAAATATTATGAGAATGCCAAAGTCATCAGAGTAAAATACACCAGCGGAGAAGCCTTTGTGCAGCGAAGTTATGATGAAGGATTTGAACAGGCGACCATCAATCTGCCGATTTTTGAGAAAGACAAAGCAGGAACAACTTCAGGAAGATTGGAATTCTATCTGGGACGTTCAAACTATCTAAGACTCGATTATGATACCGAAGTGATCTTTTCAGAAATTCCCGCCTTAAGAAAAACAAACGCAAACATAAGGATCATAAAAGGAGGTGTCTACCTGGATATTGACAGCCTCGATACTGAAAAGGATATTGAAATTCAGGCACCGGATTGTGGTATTTTCCTTCTGGACAGGGGTATATATCGAATCAATGTGAATGAAGCGGGTTTCACCGAGGTGTATGTGTTTGAAGGAATGGCAGAAGTTGCAGGTGATAATTACAGCAGAAACGTCCGGGCCAATCAAAAGACAATCATGGCCAACGGAAATGTCCGTGAACGACCATTCTATTTTCAGACATCTGATCGTGATGGTTTTGACGAGTGGAATGAGCAAAGAAACAGAACCACTGGATACTCGCGTCACAGCGCATCCCGATACCTGGAAAGCGGCTATGAAGATTATGAATACGAACTCTCCCAATCCGGAAGATGGACCTATGAGCCCACCTATACCACTTATATCTGGATCCCC
>DAOWKX010000208.1 GCA_030639705.1 Candidatus Aminicenantota bacterium | reverse complement strand
TACGCTATTTACTTCCGAAATGATTGAAAGTGACGCCAAAAGAGGCGGTTTAACTTTTCTTGAGAGTAAACCTTTTGATGAACTGAAGGTTTATTGCGCCGATTCTCGCAACTGATGTACCAAGAAGGCACATGCCAACATTTAGGATTGATTAGTTTTTCTTTTTAAACAATCCATATTAAAAAAGCGTCAGTATAATCTGATGTTTTTTGGAATCAAATACGGTGCCCTTTCCATACTTTTTGGATTTCTCTGCTTGACTGTTTATTCCACTTTTATGTCACATTGGGCCGATTATTTTGGCTGGGCCGCTTTTATAATTTTCCTGGTAACCCAGGTGATCGGGTTAATCCTGCCGTTTACCTTTCTGAACAGTTTCTTTCAAAATAAAATCCTGGAAACCGAGGGTGCCTTAAAAAGAAAACTCCGTTATCTGGCTTCGACATTTGCCCTTTTTCTTGTTTATCTAATTATTGCATTTCTTATCGGGAAATGGATTATTTCCAGATATCAACTCACTGACCCCTCTTTTATCGTACTGCTTATTCTTCTCCTATCTTTAACCTTTTCCCCTATTAATTCAAAAATCCTTCACTGGCTGGAACAAAAGCTATACCCTGAGAAGTCCCGGTATAAGAAATCATTAAAAAAGTTTATTCAAAATATGTCCAGTTTTATAGAAGAGTCCCAGATATTGGATAACCTAACAAAATGGATATCAAAAACCATGGGAATTAATCCGGTATATGCGATCTCCATCGATGAAATCGCCCGATTAAATATACCGCTGCAGCTAAATTCCAGAAAAAGTGTCCTCAGAAAAACCAGAGATGGATCCAATTTTTTCTGGGATGAGATTCAGGATGAATTAAAAAGCCAGGTCAACGAAAAAGAGAGAAAATGGGCACGGAAAAATAATATATCCATTACCATCCCGATGATTTCCCAGGGAGAACAGATGGGTTTGTTGAATATCGGAAAAAAGAAGAATAGAAATGATTTTTCCGTAGACGATCTTGAAATTTTCCAGGAAGTGGCCTCCTATACTGCCCTATCCATTCAAAATATCAAACTGCAGGCCGAACACCTGAAGAAGAAGCGGTTGGAAAAAGAACTGGAAGTTGCCAGAGACATTCAAGCCAAGTTAATGCCCCGGAAAATCCCTCATATTGAGGATTTACAAATTCATGGAGAATACAGGCCCTGTTTTGAAGTAGGAGGAGATTACTTTGATGTCATTCCCATTGATCCAGAAAAAACCGCTCTGGTGATTGCCGATGTCAGTGGAAAAGGAGCCGGCGCTGCTCTGCTAATGTCAAACCTGCAAGCAAGCTTAAAAATGGCAATCTCCGTATCCCTCCCCATAACTGAAATCGCCTTTAAAATTAACAAAATGATCTATGAAAACACACTCTCCAATCAATTCATCACCTTCTTTTTTTGTATTTGGAATTCAAAAAGCAAAATCCTTGAATATATCAATGCAGGTCACAATCCTCCCCTCCTCTTTAAAGAGGATAATAAGATCAAAAAACTATATCGTACAGGAAAAGGCCTGGGGATAAACCAAAATCAAAAATTTAGATGTAAGACATTACCCCTGGCCATTAATGATATCTTAACCATCTATACAGACGGTATCGAAGATCTTTTTAATTCAAAGTATGAACCGTTTGGAAGTGACCGATTAATATCATTTTTAATGAAAAAAAAGGATAAATCTCCTTCAGAAATAATTAAGTCACTGTTTCTTGAATTAACCAGGTATGCGCCATCACCACAATATTGTGATGATATTACCATCATCATTGCCAAGCGTATCAAATAATTCCGAATCGGTTATATTTGATTGTGAATCCGGTTATCACCAGGTGGGAAGGAATATAAATGAATATCGATTTTTTTTAACATTTGCATGAACAAATGCAGGGGCAATCCCATTACATTGAAATAACACCCCTCTATTCTTTTTACAAAAACCGATGCCTTTCCCTGAATGGCATAGGCTCCTGCTTTATCCGAATATGTTTCATTATCCAGATAATAATCGATTTCCTGGTCAGTAATTTCTTCAAAATATACAGCAGTCCTGGTTTGGTCAAACAGCATCTTATCCCTGTATAATAGCGAAATACCAGTCCATACTTCATGCCTGTTGCCGGACAGTGCTCTTAAAATATTAAATGCATCATTTCGGTCAAGCGGTTTTCCGAGAATCGTATCTTCTAATAAAACAATGGTATCGGCACTCAAAACAACCGAATCAAAATATTGCTCATTATATACGCTATATCCTTTGGAAACAGTAATTCTCTCGATGAATTTTTCCAGTGATTCTGCCGGCTTGCGCTCTTCATTTATTGAGGGGACAATAACGCGTGGATCCAGACCGATTAATTTCAATAACTCACGACGTCTGGGTGAGGCGGATGCTAAAATGAATTTCATTGATTTCACTTTCCCGTATCAAACCCGTAATTTAAATTTACTGATGAGATATCTCATGGACCTGTAGCTCAAATTCAAGTTTTTTGCTGTTTTTTTTATATTGTTGTTGTTCTTCTCCAGGGCTTTTAGAATGATCTTTTTACTGGTATTATCGATGTATTCATTAAAGTTAAAATCGTCTTTTACCAGCATTGAATCAATACTTTCAGTTTTATTTATGTTATCGGTAATATCATAGACCAGTTCATTGGGCAATGATTTTGTGGTTATAAACATATTTTTTTCAAGTGCCACAGAACGCTCTACAAAATTTTCCAATTCCCTTACATTTCCGGGCCAGGAATAATTCAGGAAAAGATCCACCACATTCTTTTCAAATCCTTTTATCCTCTTTTTAAACCTCTCATTCAGATTTTTAAGAAAATAATGCATTAGCAATGGGATGTCATCCTTTCTCTCTTTCAGGGGGGGGATGGTAACGGAAATGACATTCAAGCGGTAAAATAAATCAGACCTGAATTCTCCTTTTTTCATGGTTTCAGATAAATCTTTGTTGGTGGCTGAAACGATCCGGACATCTACATCAATCTCATTGTTACTCCCCACTCTTCTGATCTTTTTCTCCTGGAGAGCACGCAAGAGTTTTACCTGCATGGACTGTGACATCTCCCCTATTTCATCCAGAAAAAGTGTCCCTTTATCTGCGACTTCAAACAATCCGACTTTATCTTTATATGCATCTGTGAAGGCGCCCTTAATGTGCCCGAACAACTCACTTTCCAGCAAATTTTCCGGAAGGGCCCCGCAGTTAATTGATATGAAACTGTTTTTGGCCCGCGGGCTTTTATTATGAATCGCTTTGGCAATGAGCTCCTTACCGGTTCCACTTTCGCCACAGATTAAAACCGTTGAATCGGTTTGAGATATGGTATCTATCAATTCAAAAATCTTAAACATCTTCTGATTTTGACCCACGATATTTTCAAACTTTTCTTTATCTGATAATTTTGATTTTAGTTCAATATT
>DAOWKX010000039.1 GCA_030639705.1 Candidatus Aminicenantota bacterium | reverse complement strand
TAAATCAGTTTTTTATTAATTTCAGGAAACCATCCTGCTTTTATTATGCTGGCGATGATTATATTGAATCGTATAAGCTGAAAAAAAAGCAAATTGAAAAATTGGATGTCTTTGATCATATTTCGATTTATAATTTGCAACCAGGCCAGTTTCGAGACATATTGGATCAAACCGGAGAGGAGCCTGAAATCGGGATTATACTAAACTCCGCCCATTTTATATTTAATATTCTTGAATTTGACCGGCTCCCCCTGCGAGAAAATCTTAAAAGAGATCTTATTGAATGGAGAATAAAAAAAGTGTTTCCCGAAGAAATAGACCAATATGAACATCATTATTTCCAGCTGAGTAAAACCAGAATTTTATCTGTTTTGTTGAAGCGGGAATTGAAATCGAAGATTGAAAGTGTTGTCAGAGAAACCAATCGATCCCTTATTTATTTAGGAAACTCGACGGTTGAAATCATCAATGATGTTTTCAGAGGCAAAGATGCTCCTGATTTTTTCCTGGAAATAGACAAACATCTTTCAATTGTTGTGTTTCAGAACCATTCAATCCCCTACTACATACGAAAGTTTAGAATTGAAAAGGGAGATGATGTGATGGAGGAACTTTCAAAAACATTGAGGTATGTTTCAAGCAGTTATGGTGAGAGTCCAAAGACCTATTCTCTGGTGTCGAATATGAGTGATTCATCCCAGAGAGGAATCCGGGAAGAATTGGAAGCCAGGGAATTAAAAGAAATCACATTAGCCAACAGGGGAGGGTTATTTTTACCAATTTTACCATGAAAAAAATCAAGTATAATATCGCCGAAAACAAAAAGATAAATTTTGTCCGTTTTATTTTTTTTACCGTTATTGTATTGATGATTTCGGTTTTATTTTTTTTGATTGGGTTCAACAAATTATCTTCCGAGACCAAACAAATGAAAGCTGAAAAGGAGGAGTTGAAGATATTAAAAGAGAAGTTAGCCAGTGTGTCTGATATGACAGTGGATTATAAAAATAAAATCAATCATATTAAAAAGGGATGGAATAAAAAAATAAAATTGTCTAATTCATTGATCTCCTGGAAAAGTTTTTCCGTTATAAAGATTCTCAATGTTCTAGAAAACCGTTTACCTCCCGAAGTGTTCATTGCTGCTTTATCCATCAGTAATGATTCAAAATCATTGGTCAATGCTGATGTTGTGGCTACTTCTTTCAAAAAACTTGGAGAATTTTACAGGAAATTTTCCAATGGAAATCTGGTGATAAAGAAAGAGTCACTGGGATCCGGAGGAATGGTGAGAGCGAATCTTATCATTGGATTGAAAGATGAAAAAGATTAGTTATTTGATTTATGGTATAGCGGGTTTTTTTATCCTGGGATTTCTGTTTTTATTATTTGTTTTTTTCCAATCTTCAATCGAAAAAATATCCGGCCAAAATATAAAAATCGAGATTCAAAAATTAAAGAATAAAGAAATTGAATTTATAGAATTAAAGCAATCCCACCGGGACTGGCAGAGAGTTGACAAGATTTATGATCGTTTTAAGAGAGATTATCTGTACTCTTTCAGTGATTTTTCTGATTTCAAGAATGATTTTGAGTCGCTTCTGGCCAGAATTTTTTTCAAGCTGTCTCCTTTTAGCTACAATATAAACAATGTCAATCAAAATATTGTTATGGTATCGATTGATTTTGAGGCCTCCGGTTATTATAAAAATATTAAAAGATTTATATATGAAATTGAAAAAAAAGAACGAGTTGTGGTCTTAAAAAATGTGGAGCTGATTAAAGAAAAGAACAGAGTAGAATCAAAATTTACTCTGGAGGTGTATTTTGTTCGTTAGGATTCTGTTCATCATGGTTATGGTTTGTGGGGTATTTGGAAATGCTGAGATTATTAAATTTTCAAAATTATCAAAGGAAAAAAAAGAATTTTCCTTTAAGAGAGATATTTTTTTTCCAAAAATATCATCAAGCCCGAATCATGATGTGATTATAAAAGAAGCCAGGAAGCTGTTGGATGAAAAAAATAGTGATCCCCGGGAGCGTGTAAACAAAGAGGTCAGGCAGGCTGTTTTTTTTGAAGGCTATGTTGAAAAAAAGAACAGGATTATTGCCCTGGTCAGTGCAAATGGAGAATTTTTTACCGTTGGTGAAGGGGACGTGTTTATGGACCGGATAAAAGTGATCAAGATAGAAAGAGATAAGCTGATTTTAGATGTTGAATCTCAACAAATTGAGATTCAATTAAAGGGAGATGATAATGATTAAAAAAAAGATGATTTTGAGATATCCGATTGGTTTATTCTCAATAATACTATTCCTCTGTCAGTGCACAATACATTCGCCCCAATTTAAAAGAGGGATGGAATTATATAAAAGCGGTGATTATGATAAGTCCATTGAATATTTTCAAAAGGCATTGAAACAACATCCAGAAAGGAAAGAGAGCAAAACCATGTTGTTTCGATCAAAACTAAGCAGTTATTATAATCATCTGGCGCTGGCCAAGACTCACAGGAACAAAGGGAGAAAAAAAGAGGCTGTTAGTGAATATAAGATAGCTCTATCGATATTTCCAAATAATATAAGACTGAGAGATGAATTCAATAGTTATGTGAATAAAGAAAAAATAAAAAAAGTGGAGAAATTTAAATCCAGTATTAAACCTCCTGTGGTATTGAAAGTTAAAACCGAAGAAAAGATTAATTTGAATTTAAGAAATACACCGGTGAGTAAAATATTCAAGGCTATCGGGAAATCTTTTAATGTCAACTTTCTATTTGATAAGGATTTTCGAGATTTTCTTTACAGTCTTGAACTGGAAAATATCGGATTTTACGAAGTTCTGAATCAGCTCTGTATGGTTGCCAATTTGAGATATCGGGTAATTGATTCCTTATCTATACTGTTGTACCAAAATACTGCCATGAAAAAGAAGAATTTTGATTTGCGCGGAATCAAAGTATTTTATCTTGGAAACATCTTGGCAGAAGATGCAAAAAAATTGGTCATGACCCTGTTCCGGGACCAGCAAATTATGCTTCAGGAGGAGATTAACCTGAACGCTTTAATTGTTAAAGCATCAGAAGATACATTGAGAGAGATAGAACAATTTATCCTGAAGATCGATAAGGAAAAAAATGAAGTTGAAATTGATGTGGAAATCCTGGAAGTGGGCAGAAATTTTTTAAAAAAGATCGGTATTGATTATGGCACCACTCCTTTTACCCTTTCCTCCGGAACTGTGAGTGGTGGCGAAGAGGGCGAAAACAGTACAATCAACAAAACCGTTAACTGGACTGATCTCTCCAATTTAAATTTCTTTCTGACCATACCCACAGTTGCACTGAATATCATGGAAACAGACAGTGAAAATAAACTCATTGCCAGGCCCAATCTGAGGGGATTGGAGGGTGAAGAGATAAAATTTATGGTTGGTGAGGAACTACCCATTCCTCAGACTCAATGGCAGGCAATTGCTGCCGGTGGTGTTGCCAATTCACCGGTTACCAGTTATCAATATAAAAATGTCGGTGTTGAAGTGACAGTTACTCCTTTTATTCATGCCAATAATGAAGTTACCTTGAGGATAAAATTTACCCTGAAATTTGTGACCAGTTATATTGATAGCTTTCCGGTTCTGGGAAAAAGAGAGCTGGAAAATGTGATCCGGCTGAAGGAAGGAGAAACCAATATCATCGGGGGCTTTATTCAAGATGAAGTCAGGGGCTCATTAAGTGGTATTCCGGCTCTTTCAAAAGTGCCTGTTCTGGGATTGCTCTTCGGGGCCAACGAAAAAACCATCAAACAAACTGATCTGATTTTTTCCATTACTCCCCGGATTATCAGAAAAATAGATACCGTTCAGCAGGATTTGGAACCGATATGGACAAATGTTCGAACCGGTAACCAGAGCCAACCTGAAATCAGACAGCAAAGAAGTGATTTTATGAATCGAAGAGCCAGTTCAGTTAAAAGAGAGTCTGTGATTGTTTCACCTGCCAGACGAAGAATCCCCGTGAATAATGTTGGCTATTTTACCATACGTTTAAATTCCAGCACAGAAATTTCCACTCTTTCCCTGGGAGGTTCCGTTTCAGGTGGAAATGCCACCATTAAAGAATTGAAGACTGATTTTTTTAAGAGTGATGATGTCAAAATTTTAGAAGATTATTCGGCGAATTCTTTTGATCTTGGCTTTTCGTTTTTAGGGAAAGCCGTCAAAAATACCATACTGGTTCAATTGAAAGTGAAATTTTTAAAAAAAGGGGATTATACCATTACCATTGACAG
>DAOWKX010000144.1 GCA_030639705.1 Candidatus Aminicenantota bacterium | reverse complement strand
TTTAGTTTTTCACATATTCTATTTAGTTCAGTTAAAGAGGTAATCCCGTTTTTTACTTCTTCCAATCCATTCTTCCGGAGTGGAATCATTCCATTCTTCATGGCAATCTTCTTAATCTCGGAGGTGGGTTTTTTTTCTAAAATCATTTCTTTGATTTCATCGGTCAACTCAAGGATTTCACCAATTGCTGTTCTTCCGGAATAGCCGAGGTTTGAACATTCCTGACAGCCGGCAGACTGGTAAATAGAGGTTCCGATATCTTCTCTTTTGATCCGATTGAATTCTAATTCTTTCCGGTCCAGAATTTGAGGTTTTTTACATTCAGTACATAATATCCTGACCAGTCTCTGGGCAACAATACAGTTTAATGATGATACAAAACTATAGATATCCACTCCCATGTGAATAAATCTTCCCAACACATCAAAAACATTATTGGCATGTACGGTAGTAAAAACCAGGTGTCCGGTGAGGGCAGATTGAATGGCAATCTGAGCCGTTTCCGGATCCCTGATTTCTCCGACCATGATTTTATCAGGATCATGTCTGAGTATGGAACGGAGTCCCCGTGCAAAGGTGAGACCCTTTTTTTCATTGACCGGAATCTGGGTAATGCCGCTGATCTGATATTCAACCGGATCTTCAATGGTGATTATTTTATCTTCTGGGCTTTTAATTTCATTTATTGCGGCATAAAGGGTGGTTGTTTTACCACTGCCAGTCGGGCCTGTTACCAGGAACATTCCGTAGGGTTGATTGATATAATAATTTATTTTTTCCAGTAACTCCTCGGTGAATCCCAGTTGAAGCAAAATCAATTCACCTATATTTTCGGTTATCATCTCCCGGTCCAGTATTCGGATCACGGCATTCTCGCCGTAAACTCCAGGCATTATTGAAACCCTGAAATCAATGGTTTTGTGTTTGAATTTCATCCTGAACCGGCCATCCTGGGGAATCCTTCGTTCGGCAATATCCAGTTCAGAGATTACTTTGAGTCTGGTGATTAAGGGAGAATGATACATGCTATCAAGAGGTTCCATGATTTGATTCAGTATGCCATCAATTCTGAATTTAATAATCACAGAATTTCCTTCAGCCTCAATATGAATATCAGACGATTTTTTATTAACCGCAGAAAAAATAATATTATTCAATAATTTGATTATGGAATCATCTTCTTCGGTTATTTTTTCAATGGTCAGAGATTCATCTTCCAATACTTCAACTTTTTTCTTTAAGAAAAAACTCTCGGTCCTATCTTTCAGAACTTTGGTAAAGGTATCGCTTTTTTTCAATATTCTTTCGATCTCATCTTTATTGGTTTTGAAAGCAAGAACCTTTTTTTGAGTTAAATTTTCAACCAGGGATATTTTTTCCAGATTCTCAGGATCAAACATGGCAATCTCAATTGAATTTCCATTGTCCTTAAGTGGGAAAAAGAGGTTTTTAATCATGAACTCGGCAGGGAATTGTGCTAATAATTCATAGTCAATCTTAAATTTTTTTAAATTTATTTCTTTCATTAATGGACCACTCTTATGGACTGGAAAATCGGAAGATAAACAGACAACAGCATAAACGCCACTACCAGTCCCAGGATAATAATTAAAACAGGCTCAATTAAAGATACAATGGAATTAATTTTTATATCAATTGAGTTTTCATAATATTCTGCATTTTTATCCAGGACATCAATCAAATTCCCGGAAGATTCTCCAACTCGTATGACTTCTGTCATCATGGAGGGAATAAAATTAACTTCTTCCATTACATCTGACAGAAGCTGGCCACCCTTTATCTTTTCAGGAATAATCTTAATCTGCTGAAAAAAATAGTGATTTGAAAACGTTTCCACTGCAATGGATACTGCTTCCGGGACAGGAATTCCACCCGAAATTAAAACCGATAGGGTTCTGGAAAAAACAGCCAGGGCATTTTCAAGAATAATACTACCGACAAAAGGTATTTTCAATTTTATATAATCAATGATAATGATCCTTTCACTTTGCTTTTCAATCAGTTTTATGATGAAATAAATAATCGAACCAGCAAAAATGATGAAAAGGAAATTGTTTTTTAAGAACTCCGCAACAGCAATCAAAATCAGGGTTGTGTTGGGTAGCTGGGAATCAAAACTTTCATAAAAAGAAGAAAATTTGGGGATAGCATACATCAATATGATCAAAACCATTGCAATCATAAATCCAAGTAAAATTATCGGGTATGAGAGACTGCTCAAGGTTTTGCGTCTGAGGGTGGTTATTTTTTCTAAATAAATATTAAATTTCTCCAGTATTGATTCCAGACCCCCGCTTTTTTCACCGGCCATTAACGATGCCCGATAGATTTTCTGAAAAGGAAGGAGATTAGAGGAAAAGGCATCTGAAATTTGAATACCGTTCTTTATATCCGTCTCGATTTTAATCAATACTTCTTTTAAATTTCCTTCCTTTGAATTTTGAATTATGATTTCCAGTGCTTTTATAAAGGATACACCTGATCTCAGCAGAGTAATCAATTTCTGATTAAAAAGCAAAAACTCGGAATAACTGATCTTTTTGGAAAAAAACTTAAAGATCGATACCTTATGAAAATGCAATTTTCTGATTGTCAGCAGCTTATCATCCGCATTCTGATAAGAATCTTTCAACTCTTTTTTACCGTCTGAAAAAATAATTCTTTCTGTGAAATTCCCTTTTTCATTTACGAAGATGCATTTGAAATAAGACATTACAAAAAATTCCTTTTTGGAAAAAATGGCCTTAAAGCATTGGGTATCCTGACTTTACCATCTTTGGTTTGATAATTTTCCAGAATGGCGGCCACTGTTCTTCCCACAGCCAGTCCTGACCCATTCAGGGTATGAACAAATGTTTTTCCCCCATTGGCGTTGTATTTGATTCTTGCTCTCCGCGCCTGAAAATCTCCAAAATTAGAACAGGAAGAGCTAATACATCTG
>DAOWKX010000265.1 GCA_030639705.1 Candidatus Aminicenantota bacterium | reverse complement strand
GAAGTGATAAAAGTGTTTCTAAGTTCTTCTTATATGACATTACTATAGTACTATATTTAGTATCATTTTTCAACAAAAAAATTCATTTTTTATACTATTTTGATGACTTTGATTCTTCCGGCAATGGAAAGGGTGATTTTGTATTCATGTTTTTCATTTTTAATCTTAATGGAACAGAGTGGAGAAACAAAACCGGTGGGGAAAAAAACCGGTGAGGCATTCATGGACACCTTTAATTTAGACCCCAGCTTGAAATTTGAATAGATCTGCCATTTTTTATCAATTTTTTGTTTCAATACCAATTGGCGGGCTTCCAGACAAACTTTAATGGATTTGTTTTTTTCAATTGCCTGGTATCTGGCAGAACTTAAGGCAGAGGTGACGGTTCGGATGGCATTGGTGGTTTTAGCATGGTTTTGAAATGACTGAAATCCAGAGAATCCAATCATGATTACCACTGACAGTAGTAGAGTCGAGATTAACAGTTCAACCAGTGTTAATCCAGTCCGGGCTGAATGGACAGAAGCGGATTTACACATTATAAACCTCCTCAATAAAATCAATAAAAAAATTAAAAACAGTGGTTATATTTCCTGTGTGGAAATATTGACCTGAGTCAAATCCTGATCTGATGAAATTGATAGTTAATTTACCATCATTCTGCATTGTTTTGGCAAACAAACTCCCGGATAATTCCAGCTCCGAACAATTGTTTCCAAAAGCTCCATTGGCAATGATTGTGGCCTGTATTTTGGTTTTATCTTTTGTTTCCACTAAAATTTCTGGCTGTTTATTCTCCAGGTTGTAAAGGTTATGATAACTGGCAATGAGGGTTAAATTAGTCAATTTCAGTTTTTCCAATTCAAGATTTTCTGTTTCCAGCGAGGTTCTGATTATGGTTTGACCGGATACTAAAAGTTTAATATTTGAGTTTTTATTAAATGCGCTTTTACCTTGTTGTTCCAAACACCATAGATTTCCATTCACAATTATTTTTTCGTTGAACAGGGTAGTATCTTGGATTTGATCATTCCAGCTTCGGAAATATTCTTCTCCCGGCTGATAGCGGATTTCGTAGCTCTTACCTTCAAAATGGAATTGGATTACTTGAAGTTCATTGTAGACAGCAAAAATTAGTTTCTGGAGATCACCTTGAATAAAAATAGATTCTAAACTGTTGTTTTCAATAATAAAATAAATACCGTTATTGATAGGATCATCTGAAATTTCGAAACCGAATTTTTTTCTGATTTCTGCCCAGTTGAGCAAATCTCCTTTGATTTTTAAGGCATCAATGAGGAATGATGAGATATCAAAGTCCACAGGAATATCGTCGATGATAAAATTGGCCGGATTTTTAATTTCAATATTATTTTCTTCCAGGTAGATCTCTGGCGGGATATTTATTTTTGTATTGATAAAAAGTGAGATCAAGCTCAGGGGAATGTTTCCGGAAAGTAAATCGATGATGGCATCAGCATTTAGAACATGATTGCTTTTCAATGATCGGGCATCAATGTTATTTATGATTCTAATTTTTCGGTAGAATGATTTTTCCTCTATCCGATTTCTGAAATTGTTTTTTATTATTACCTGGTTAGAGACTTTTTCTGGAAAAAATTCACAGCTGAAATAGTCTGTCTCCGGAGATTGCACATTTCGAAGATTTTCATTGAAGATTTTTTCCCTGAAGTGGTGGAGATAATGAATCAGTTCTTGCTGAATTTTTTCTGTTTCTGTGATTTTTTTGATTCTGTGTTTAATGATTCGATTTTGGATAATGGTATGGGTGAGTAGAGTAAATCCAATGAAAGTAACAAATACAACAAATAAAACCGCTGTAATCATACTTCCTTTCGATTTGTGTTTCGTCTCTCTTTCTAAATCCATCATGCCACCATGTTGACCAAAAAAATATAACCCCGGATCTGTTCCTTATTATTGATCTCAATTTTATAGAGAACGGATTTTGAGTCCTGGAAAAAATTGAGATAAAAATCGGTAACCTCTTCGATCAGTGGTTGGAAATATCCTTTATCAACCTTTCTTTTTAATATGTTTTGCTTGGGATACAGTTTATATTCCACCTGCTTTAATAAAATAACGATTGAATTTACCGGGTAGTCATTTTCCAGGCATTTGGATAAAATTATTTTCCCGTTTTCAGTACTCTTTATTTCGTTGTATTCATAGATGTTATTTTCAAGGTTGTAAATTAATAGTTTTTTCTTTTTTTTGAAGTATTCATTTTTGATTATTTCAATGGTTTTTTCTCCTTTTACCGAGTCGAGTTCTAAAAACTCACTTGACACGCCATAGAGCACCATAAAATGATCACTGGAATTTTCGAATACTTTGAGGTTGAAGGTTTTTCTGGCCTCTTGTAATCGCATTCCACATTTTGTTAAATCTGATTTTATGGTATCAACCGTATGAAATATCGATTCCAGCCGCTGTTGGTTGGTGATCACTTTTTTAGAAAGGGATGATGATTGGGATACATTGATGATCACGATAGATAAAATACTCAGCGACAAAGCCATGGCGATTATCAATTCTATAATGCTCAGCCCGTTATTCATTTTATGCCTCCCCTTGATATCCTGTTGTCATGGATAAACAGGGAATTTCTAACTTGAACGGGAGTTTGGAGAGTATCCTGTTGATGTGTTTTGATTTGTAAAAATAACTTCTATAGACAAGTTGATCATACTGAACGGAAATACTGATTTTTTTAAGTGTGGGCGACAATTCATAAACACTCCAGCGGATTTCAAAGGGATGTTCATGTTTACAGTTTTTTCCTTCATTCAACTCACTTGACCCATAGGATTTTGAAATGAGAGACTGGGTATGAAACTGGATTTTTTGGAGTACTGTCAATCTGAGAAATGATTTCTTATAAGAATCAAGAGTAAAGATAGTGATCTTGGCCACAAACATCACTCCTATTAATACCAAAACCAGGGCTACCATTGTTTCAACCAGGGTGAAACCCGGGCACTCGAAAAGGTTTGATCTTTGCTTAATGCTCTTCTTTTTCATTTCTGCCTCCTTTTTTCGCATGCAAAACTGTAATCAAGTTTGTTGCCATTCCTGAGGCGACTGAAAGTTAACTGCCCGAGAAGTAATAATAATCGAAGATTTGACAGGGTCACATGATTATTTCCTGGTTGACTCAACCGTGATATAAGCTAACTTTTGTTTACCCTATTTTAGCTAAGAGTCAACAATTGTTTACTATCCGTAGTATTGAATCGGTGGCTCGAAAGCTGAAAATCCTTTTTAGATAAAGCTTTTCTCCATTTTTTCACCCTTGAACCCGATCTGGCAAAGAAATTGTATCCCTCTCTTCAGGAGGTAAACATGATGGTTTTAAAAAAACTTGTTTCAATTTTAGTGGTGGTCAGTTTTTTTATGATTTTTAATGCGGATGTGGTTGCAGCAGGAAAAGAGTCAACCCCTTCAAAGCTGGTGAACATCAATACGGCTCCGGTTAAACAGCTGGTTAAACTTCCGCGAATTGGTGAAAAGATTGCTCAACGAATTGTAGATTTCAGAAAAAAGAATGGAAAATTCAAAAGAATTGAAGAGCTGATGAAAGTAAAGGGCATTGGTGAAAAATTATTTAGTAAACTAAAAAAACAGATCACTGTATGATTTTTGAAAGTGGGGCAGGAGTCTCTCCTGCCCCGCTTCCAAAAAAAGGAGGAAAACATGAAAGAAAAAATCAAGGAATTAAGTTTATTGTTGCTGTATTTATCCGGATGGGAAGAGGATTCCAGGAATACTCCAGGAGAAAAGCTTTTTCGAGCCTGGAATGGATACCTGTTTAAGATTTTGAATCAACTGGAGGAAGAAGAATTGATTCATCAGTTCAGTCAAGGAAAGTCGGTTATTATTACCCGGGAGGGGCTCAATAAAGCAAAAGAATTAGAGAAAAAGTATTTGTAAGCAATACTGAATTTCCAGAGAAGGACACGGTAAAACGTGTCCTTTTTTTTTGATGAATTCAGACTTCCTTAATTCACCATCAAATCTTTCGCAGGCTGTAGTCGTTATCCCTTTTCACTTTACCCAAAAACGTTTCTCGTTTTTGGGAGCGTCTCATCCCATTTTCGATATTGGCGAGAAATGGGATTCGCAAGCCG